>JADEXW010000172.1 GCA_015206935.1 Pseudanabaenaceae cyanobacterium LEGE 13415
CTAGCGTTTTGAACTCAATCACGTTATCGTTGTTCATGGTGTATTCCTGGTCTGATATTTTTGTTGCTTTCAGCAGGATACGCCTTTTTTCTCCTTATTTTTCATACACCAGATTCAACCATAACCCACCCAAACCTTCGAGTTGCAAGTCACTGGGGTAAATGTGCCACCGCAAATCGTTTCTACTCCAACGACGATCTCCGGAATTGGACAACCATACACTTATCAAGTAGTTGCCACTGATCCAGAGAACCAACCCATTCGCTATGTGCTTGCTAAAGCCCCTGCTGGAGCGGTACTACATCCTCAAACCGGAGTGCTGTCCTGGACACCGCAAACAAGTCAGCTAGGATCACAATCGTTTGAAATTCAGGCGATCGACGACGAAGGCGAAATCACGACGCAAACTTTTACGGTGCAAGTCCAAGCAGGACTGGTGAACCGTGCGCCATCGATTACGTCTCAGCCAGGTTTTGTCGCTGATCCGGGCAAACCCTATACCTATCAAATCCAAGCCAATGATCCAGATGCAGGAGACACATTAACTTATCAACTCTTGTCAGGACCCACTGGCGTACAAATCGATGCCCAAACTGGTATACTCTCGTGGGAAACGCCTAGAATTGGGACTTACAGTATTGTGGTGGGTGCAGTGGATCGCCAAGGTCTAGGATCTGCACAAGGATTTACGCTAACGGTCCGAGAAAATCATGCACCTGTGATAGAGTCAGTTGCACCGTCTCAAGCAACATTAGGTACAACTTACCGCTATGACGTGACTGCGAGAGATCAAGATGGCGATGCTCTCCGATATATGCTCGATGATGCCTCGATCGCGAAAGGCATCAGAATTGATGCGCTCGGTCGCATCGTTTGGAATTCAACAACAATCGGGCAGCATCAAGTTCAGTTAACTGTAACCGATGCTGAAGGTGCGATCGCCCAAGAGAATTTCACAATTACGGTTCAAGCCGATGTCGAGAAGCCAAAAGTCAATCTGTTTGCAACAACTGATGTCGCAAATGTTGGGGAAACGGTTACATTCCGTGCCACCGCAACCGATAATGTCACTGTAGCTGGATTAACGCTGCTGATTAACGGCAAGGCAGTGGTTCTCGATGCTCAAGGATTTGCGTCGGTGACACTCGATCAAGTTGGTAATGTTGCCGCCCAAGCAAGCGCGATCGACCAGGCAGGCAACACAGGCACTTCTGCAACCTTAAATGTGCAGATGGTTGATCCAACTGCCAATTTTGATCCCGTAATGAATCTCGACTTGTCAGATCTTGCGGATGGCATGATGACAGCGCCGACTCTGATTCAAGGGTCAGTTGGTGGCGAAGGATTTGCCCGCTATGAATTAGCGATCGCACCGATGGATAGCGACAACTTCCGCGTGATCGCCTCTGGAACGAGCGAAATTAACAATGGTACACTCGGCACGTTTGATCCCTCACTGCTGCAAAATGATGCGTACAGATTGCGGTTGATGGTCTACGGTAATAATGGCTCATTCACGGCGACCGAGGAAACGGTGGTTGTTCAAGGAGGCTTGAAATTAGGCAATTTCCGGCTGTCGTTCACGGATTTGGCGATTCCCCTCACCGGAATTCCGATTTCTCTCACTCGTACTTATGACACGCTGACCTCGAACCAGTCGGATGACTTTGGCTATGGTTGGCGCATGGAGTTTCGGGATACGGATCTGCGGACGAGTCTGAGAAAGCCGACCGAAGAAGAAGCGTTGATGGGTCGCTATCCAGCGTTCGACGATCGCACGAAAGTATTTATTACGCTACCTGGGGGCAAGCGTGAAACCTTCTCGTTCAAGGCAAGGCAGGTGACTCAGATCGACGGGATGCCACTGGGTCAGTTTGCAAGTTACTTCTATGAACCCACCTTCGTCTCAGAAAAGGGCAGCACCAGCAAGTTGTCGATCGAGTTTGATAGCTATATTCGACCCGATGCAAACGGTCGATACATTGGGCAGCAAGGACAACCGTTCAACCCGGCTGATCCGCTGTTCGGTGGCGTGTATGTGCTGACGACGAAAGACGGCACTCAGTACCGAATTGATGCGAAGACGGGTGACTTGCTCACGGTAAAAGATACGAGTGGCAATACGCTGACTTACACCGATGATGCGATCACCAGTTCAACCGGACAGCGAGTGACGTTTGAGCGTGATGCTCGTGGGCGAATTGTATCAGTGAAAGACCCGATGCAGGAATACATTCGCTATGAGTATGACGCAAATGGCGATTTGATTAGCGTCACGGATCAAGAGCAGAAGAATGTGACGCGATTTATCTATGACGCAACCTATGATGATCCCAGCATTCCAGGAACGGATGACGGCGGCAGACCTCGACAAGCGCACTACCTCCGGGAAGTCATTGATCCGCTCAATCGAACAGGCGCACGTCTGAATTATGATTCAGTCACAGGACGATTAATCAAAACGACCAACGCGGCTGGGCAAACGATCGAAACCAGCTACGATCCTGAAAACTCTGTCCAAGTTGTCAAAGATGCGGCAGGAAACCCAACTGAATATGAGTATGACGTTCGTGGCAATGTGGTGCGGCAAACGAATGCGTTGGGATACAGCACGTATTTGACTTATGACGACAACAACAATGTCACGCAGACCAGAGATGCGAATGGTTTAGTCGCTAAGTACGAGTACGATAGCCGAGGCAATCTGACTTCCAAAACTGAGGAGTATTGTGGTTGTGGTAGTGTGACTCCAGGCAAGACATACTATACGTATGACAGTTTTGGCAACATGACGAATCTAGTCTTGCCCACCGGAGCCTCGATCGCGATGCGCTACGATTCGCGTGGCAATCTGCTAGAGATGCGGGATGGTAAGGGTAATGTCATTCAGTCTTACACTTATTACGATAACGGCTTGGTCAAAACCGAGACGGATACTAGCGGTACGTCTACTTACTTCTATGACGATTTTGGCAATCTGACCAAGAGCGTGGATGCTGATGGCAGTAGCACGATGATAGAGTATGACTTCAACGGCAACCTCAAGCGCATGGTCGAAGACAATGGTACGCCGAATGACACCCGCGACGATGAAATCTCAACCTTCACGTATGACAAGCTTGGACGTGAGAAACTTGCGGATTATGGCGATGGAATTTGGGTGAAATACGACTACGAGGGTGCAGGCGGCGATTGGACAAAGCTAGAAGCGCCAACGATCGGGAAAATTGAGCGCAAGCTGACCGCAGATGGTAAGTTAGCAGGCTGGGTCACAGCCGATGGAGGAACACCAACGTTTATCTACGATAGTGCTGGACGACTCTGGAAAGAAACCGATGCGACGGGTGTAGTGACGACCGAATATACCTACGATGCGATCGGACGAGTCAGCAGTGTTAAAGACACCCGAACTGGAGCGATTGCGACGAAGCAATACGATGCGGGCAATCGTGTGGTCGAAGAAGTTGATCCGCTGTTAGGCTTTGTTCGGTACGAGTATTATGGCGCTCGCGAGGGAGGTAAGCTGAAATCGGCGACACGGGGTCAGTATATCCGCAATGCTTCAGGCGATTTGATCGTCGATTCATCTGTAGCGCTACAAACGACGCGCTATGAGTACAACGGGCTGCAAACGACTGTGATTGATCCGCTCGGACGACGCACAACCTCGATCGCAGATGAGTATAGCTTGCCGATCGAAACTCTCTTCGAGAACCGCAACGGTCGCAACTACAGCAGCCGACGAAGCTATCTGTACGCTAACAACTTGCAAGAGGCGAAGGATTATCCCACACGAACTGTCGATATTGGGGGGAACGATCGCGTCTACACCTATGACAGTCAAGGACGATTAAAAACTTCAACCGATTTAGGTGATGGTATTTACAGCTACACCTATGGCGAAGATGGTTTAGCGTCGATTTCCAGCCCGCTTTCTCAGAGGAAAGATGGCACGGCTCAAGAGACGATCTCATACGAATATGACGATTTAGGCAATCTCAAATCGGTGAAATACAGCGACCTGTTGGCACGATCGATGACTTATCGAGACAGTGATAACCGCTTGGGCACAGTGACCTTGGCGAACGGAGAGTCGATCGTCTACGACTACAACGAATCAGGTCAAATGACCACACAAACAGGTACAGGTGTTGGTGCAACAACCATGACCTACACGGCAGAGGGCGCGATCGCTTCTGTAACTGACAGCACAGGCACAACGACTTACACTTATGATTCGTTAACGAAGCGATTGAGCCGAATCGATAACAGCAACGGGTCAAGTATTGCGTATACCTATGATTTGGCGGGTCGAGTCCAAACTCAAACTGAGTGGGGCAGCCGTAATAGCGTGGGCTACACGACCAAGTACACTTACGACACCTTCGGAAATCTCAAAACTGTAGAAGATCCAACGGGTGGCATCACAACGATGACTTATGATCAGGGTAATCGTTTGAGAACTCGTGCAATGCCGAATGGGGTGACGACGACTTGGGAATATGATGATCTCGATCGCATTCGGTCAGTAACGCACACGAATCAATCTGGGCAAGTTCTGGCATCGGTCACGTATGAGCGTCAGGGCGTAGGTGAACCGACGAAAATTACTCGTGAAGATGGGTCTTATGTGACGTTGCAGTACGATAGTGCATTGCGGGTGACGAAAGAATCGCATTACTTGGTGGGAGGTCTGCTGCAAGAAGAGATTACCTACGTTTACGATGCGGCAGGCAAACGAATCGGCAAGATTACGGCAGCGGGTACTCAGACTTATAACTATGACAAGGGCTATCAAATCGATAGTGTGACGGGTACGAATCCTGAAGACTACGATTATGACGAAAACGGGCGCATGGAGTTGATTCAACGCGATGGACAAACACTAGACTTGGATCATGATGTGTACGATCGCTTAACGAGCGTGAAGAATCTGACAAGCAACACCACGACGAATTATGTTTACGACGGACAAGGGCGACGGGTCACAGCGGCAAATGGCAGCGATGTGCGGACGTTCCTCATTGCGCCTGTGATGGGTGGCGGGCTGGATTCGACGGACATGATGCTCGATGCTTCAGGCAACATGATCTCGAACTATGTCTATGCAGGAGGCAGCAGTCCGTTTATGCGGATTGGGGCGGATGGCAAACCTGTCTACTACTTGTCAGATGGTATGGGTAGTGTGATTGGGTTAGCAGATCAAGCAGGGCGAAGCGCGGCGAAGTTTGCTTATGATTCATTCGGCGAAATGCGATCGTCCTCTGGGCAATTGGCGAACTCGAACGGTACAGGTGGGGATTTCCGCTTCCAGGGACAGTGGTTAGAATCTGCAACCGGAATTTATCATTTCCGTGCCCGTGATTATGACAGCAAGACTGGAACCTTCTTGAGTCGTGACCCTGTTGACCCGAATGAGCAGCAGCCCGAAGCAATGAACCCATACCAGGCGATGTACAACAATCCGTATGTGTACAGTGATCCGAGTGGGATGATCACAATGAGCGAAATCTCCGTGAGCAATGTGATTATGAGAGCTTTGAATGGATTGAAATCCTACACTGCACAACAAATTAAGGATCAAATCAAGGATGGGGCAACAGAGTATGTCGGTGGTGCAGTTTTTCGAGCCATCACAGATCTCATTCCCGCAGATATCGCTGAACAGAAGCTACACCCATACGGGAAAGGTAAGCGCCCTGCGTATGCACTGGAAGATCTTTTAGTTGGAGCATTCTGCCAGTTCTTCGGCGAACTTGGATTTACACAGAATCTGTGGTTTGGGCTTGCATTCAAAAACGACAGACCTTACAAACCTGGAGTTCAATGTAGCCCTGATGGTGAAATTGCATCGATTCCAAATCCTGGGGGCGGGATTCAAGGAGCAGATTACGCATTCAAGGCGACCAGTCCAACATCAGGAGCAAGAGATGGCTACATTATTGGCGATATAAAACTGGGCGTGGACGATATGTACAAGAAGTACATCACTGAGAAAGATAAATCAGGGCAGTTGAAAGCAATCAATACCTTCGCCAAAAAGTACCAGCATATTCCTGTGACTGCCTTTATCACTTATGAAGATGGTTCGAGCAACGCAAAGCAAAAGCTGAAGAAAACGTCATTGAGAGATGGTGTTGCAATGTTCATTAAAACTCTGGAATGGAGCGGACGTAAAAGAGGTAAGTTATAGATGACTGAACTAACACAGTTGAACGAAGATCTACGGATTATTCTCGAACAGGATTTAGAACCTGATAATCCAAGGCTGCACCTAGCGATCGCACAAGGAGATTTCGATCAAGTGCATAAGTATGTGATGGAGGGAGATAGCCTTGAAGAGATAGGGCTTTATGGTTCTATCCCACTCGAAGTAGCCGCGAGGCATGGGCACTTAAAAATCGTTCAATTGCTCGTCGAGCGTGGAGCTACTATCAATCCGCTTGACATCGGCACTTCAACTCCCTTGCATGAAGCTGTCCTCTATAGTCATTATGAAGTTGCTCTTTTTCTTATCCAATCTGGAGCAGACGTTAACAGTGAAATAGAAGATGATGAAACTCCATTGATTTATATAGCTGCGCTTGGCACCGTGGAAATGGCAGAACTGTTGGTTCAATCAGGTGCAAATATAAACGCTTCTGATCGGTATGGTACAAATGCCATTATCAAAGCAGCAAAGAGCAGAAATCAGCCCTTGTTGAATTATCTATCTTGTCTGGTGTCTGAGCGAGATAGATACCAAGCACAGGTAGAAGGATTCATTGCCTCGATCAAAGAAGGAGACCTGACAGATGTTACAGGACGGATCTCAAACGGAATGGATATTAATGCAATCAGTATCGAGGGTTGGACAGCCTTGATGCATTCAGCTTATGAAAACCAGATTCTGATTGGTCGGGCATTAGTTGAAGCAGGAGCAGATCTGAATTTAACAGATGAGTTTGGTCAAACTGCACTGGTGATTGCACAAGAGGAAGGGCATAACGAATTTGCTCAACTCCTGAGAAGGGCTGGAGTGAACCAAACTAGATAGTCTGCATCTACGCAGGTGGCAGCAGTCCGTTTATGCGGATTGGTGCGGACGGCAAACCTGTGTACTATCTGTCAGATGGCATGGGTAGTGTGATTGGATTGGCAGACCAAGCGGGACAAAGTGCAGCGAAGTTTGCTTATGATTCATTCGGCGAAATGAGATCGCAGTCAGGAACACTCGCCAACTCAAACAGCGCAGGCGGAGATTTCCGCTTCCAGGGTCAATGGTTGGAATCAGCGACGGGAATCTATCATTTCCGGGCAAGAGATTATGACAGCAAGACGGGAACGTTCTTGAGCCGAGATCCGGTTGACCCGAATGAGCAGCAACCAGAGGCACTGAATCCGTATCAGGCGATGTACAACAACCCCTATATGTACAGTGATCCTAGTGGCGAGATCGCTATTTCGATCGGTGAATTTAATGCTGCTCAAGTCATTCAATCTTCTCTCCAGAGTATTAGAACCTATGGAGCTGCACAAGCAAAACGACAGTTGACTGGCAAAATATACGAGAGTATCGGTAACGCAGCATTAAACGCACTATCAGGCTTTATCCCAAATATAGATAGCTTACTGCCTTCTCTTAGTAAGAATGGAGGGAACTATTTTGAAGCTCTTTTAACAGAAGCTATCTGTGACTTCTTCAGATTTGACAGCAATCAACTGTTTTTCCAGCCTGGAGTTAACTATGCAGGTAATGCTTTAAGCTTGGGTGTAACCTGTGGAGAAGTCAGAGATCCGGAGGCACTTAAAAGGGCGGAAGCTGCAACTCTCGGAAAAACAAGGCGACCAGATTTTATTGTTACGCCACCCGGAAGCGTACCTCGTCGTTCAACTAAGAATGGGACAAAACTCGTCTCAGGCGGTCCTGATCCTAGCTGGATTATTGGGGATATCAAACTGTCTACAAAAACTTTAGTTAACGACTATGTCAAAGGAGGTAACAAACAGCAATGGAAGGCAATAAGGTATTATGCAGGCAGAAATGCTTATTACGTTGCTGGCTTCATGACTTTATTTGGAGAGGGCAAGGACTATCAATCAAATGTTCAGAAAGTGATCAAAGAGGCAGTCAAGGAGCCAGTTCCTGGCAGATTAGGAAGCTATGGTATCATTGCAGCGATCGCTACTGCCTTTCCTGCTAAATCATCGCCTTTCGGAAATTAGCTTGGCTTCAGGTGGATGAATGCGATGTTCTACAAAAATTTTGGCTCAGGCAAAAGTCGGTCTCTATACGATGCTGTTGAAAGAGGCAATCTTGAGAAGATCCAGGAATTGACCCAAAGTGGTGTACAACCCACTTATTGGGAATTCGCTGAACGGAATGATCTCCTTGATAGGTCTTTGTCTCCACTTGATTTAGCAATATACAATGAGAACTCAGAAGTTGTTGATTGGTTAATTCACGTTCATCCAGATCCCTTTGCAGTAAAAGCTAAATTTCTTGCTCTCTCGCTTGCCTTTCTGATTGAAAATCGAAAGACATGTTATATGCCTAACATACTGCAAGTGCTGAAAGGTATTATGCCTAGCCCTACTTACCTAAATTCAGCAATGTATGCTGCTGCAAGGGTAAATGATGGAGCAGCAGCAAAGTTATTGATTGAGTTGGGTGTGAACCCAAATGATAATTCGGACTCTGAAACAGGCTGGACTTTTCTTATGGAGGCTGCTCTAACAAATTCTGTCGAAGTTGTAAAAATTTTGGTTGAAAGTGGTGCTGATGTTGATTTTAGTGCTTTTCCTCTTGACTCCCAAGATAGTGCAATTAGAATTGCTGTTGATCATGAAAATTGGGATACTGTGGAATATCTATTGCTAACTACTCGCAACAAAACAGATAAGGCATATGCAAAACGGCATCTGAATAGATTGAAGGGAATTCAACCACCTTTAAGAAAACCAAAACAGCCAAAAACAAAGAAGCATACTAAATTCAAGTTTCCAAAGGGGGTTTCATTCAACAATACGACTGATTTTTTGCCTGGGCTACTACTCTACCAAGATTTTATCGTAGGAGAGGGTGACAGCCTTTGCCGAAAAGGACAGGTAATCACCATTCGATATGAAAGGAAGATAGCAAGCGGTCGATGTATTGAAAGCTCACCAAAATGCAAAGTCACAGTAGGAACTAACTTCTTTGGCAAGGATTTTACTGAAAGTCTGCTTTCTATGAGGG
>JADEXW010000789.1 GCA_015206935.1 Pseudanabaenaceae cyanobacterium LEGE 13415
TCCAGATCGCGCGCCCGTGCGTGCCCGCGATCAGCTCGCGCTCGCGCGGGTGGACGCGCAGGTCGTGCACCGGCACCGTCGGCAGCCCGGCCATGAACGGCTGCCACGCGCCGCCGCGGTCCGTCGATCGCAAGTTCTGTGCAACTGTTCTTTTTCGGAACCTTTTTGCCACATCGTGAACCTGCTGAAGGCTATCAAAACGAAAGTCGCGCTCAGAGTACGAATTGGTCGCCGCTCTGGTCATTTATTAGCTGCTACCACTTCGGTTATCATTTGGAACATCACGAGCGTCCGGATCTTGCTTGGTGGCAACTTCCCGAACTGCATCAAAAGCGATTACGAGAGCAGCACTAGATCATGTCAAATTGGGTAGAAGTTCTCAACCAGTACTCGAAGAAGGATTTGGAAGAGCGGAAGGTTTGGTATTCTCCGGTTGTGGAGATGTACGATCGAGCCAGACCCCGATACCTAGCCGCTTTAATCGATCGCGTTGTTGAAGTTGCCCAGTTAGCTCCACAATCAAAGATTCTAGAAGTCGGCTGTGGTTCAGGAATTGCTACAGTCGATTTTGCGCGATTGGGATACAGCATTGATGCGGTTGAGCCGAACTTAGAGTTCTGTCGATTAGCAGAGCAACATTGTTCAAGCTATCCCAAAGTCCGAATTATTCCTCAAACGTTTGAAGAATGGCAAGTTGAGCCTGGAGAGTTTCAGATTGTTTTAGCTGCAAATGCTTGGCACTGGATTGCATCGGATATTAAGTATGTGAAAGCTTCTGAAGCATTACAGAACAATGGTGCTTTAGTGCTGTTGTGGAATATGTCACTGGAGCCGACTTACGAGATTCATCAAGTGCTGGATCGAGTTTATCAACAGTTTGCGCCCTTGGTTGCGCCGAAGTACGAAGGTAAAGAAACTCAGGAAGAGATTCTACAAGGTTTGGGAAAGTTGATCAGTGATTCGGGATTGTTTGAAGCCCCGGTGCAAGAATCGATCGAGTGTGAGCAAACGTATGAGGTCGATCGATATCTTGAACTTTTGAGCAGCTACTCACAGTACATTGCTTTAGAGCCAACTACACGAGAAGCTTTGTTTGCGGGATTGAGAGAGACCATTATTCAACAATTCGGCGGGAAGCTTCGACTGTTCAATCTAGCTGCTTACCAAATCTCTAAGAAACGTTAGCGATCGCCAAAACGACTAAGTATATAGACAAAGAAACCAAAATTTACTAGTGCAATAATCACTGCACCGATGATCAAGCCTTTCATCAATGCAAATCTTCGTTTTGTCCAAGATGCAATGCTCAACGGGATGATGTAGAACAGTTGAGTTACTCCAATACAGAAGATGATCGCATTGAGAACAGCATCTAAGCGATTAACCCAAGCTGCGTTAGAAGAAGTCACAATATTTAGCAAAATAGTAAGCAGAAAATATGAGATCGTTATAATTGCGATCGCTAATAAAACTGCTAAAAAAATTCCGCGAACAATTCTTTGCCATTCAGACATACCGTTAACTCACACTAACAGCCGATTTTGACACGAGATGATACCCCTCGCTACCAGGTCGGTAGAACATATTATAAGTATCAAAGGGAATAATTCGACCGTCGGGATCAGCAATGTGAATACAAGAACGTTTGACTGATTTCACATCAAAATTAAACGGATCAAGGAATTGCATAATGATCACTCGAAATACATTCTCGTAAGTGATTCCAGCCGGAACCGGAAGCATCGGTAAACAACATAGAAGTTGCTTCAAAGTGGTTGCTGAAGAAACCGGAGAATGATTCGTCGAAAATAGCTTAAAAATCTTCTGTTTCAAGTCTTCGTTCTGCTCATACAACACTGAATTTGGCATTACATCCAAAAATGCAGTCGGATCAAGTAAACCTGTTAATGGAATCACTTTCCCGTTGACTTTGAGGGCATATGCCATTGTTAAACAATCAGGATGACAGGGAACAGGTAAAAGATCTTTTGGCTGGAAATGTGGGCTTTGTTCAAGAATGGCGCGGCGGACTTCGGTGAGTGTATATCGATCGCGTTTCGGATCATAGTTCTCTAATCGTCCCGCAGCTTGAATCGGTTGGAATGTCACACCGCGAACGCATTTCTGTTGCAATCCGTATTCAATGATGCGACCAATCTCGTGATCGTTTAGTCCTTTTTTGATGGTTGCGACTAAGGTTGTGGAAATGCCGAACTCATTGAGATGCGCGATCGCTTTTTCTCGAATGTTTCGTAAATCTGCTCCTCGCAATTCTCGCAGTGCTTTCTCCTCAAAGCTATCAAACTGCAAGTAAAC
>JADEXW010000173.1 GCA_015206935.1 Pseudanabaenaceae cyanobacterium LEGE 13415
CGTAAAGAGTCCGCGTCTTGCACCGACCTCAATTTCGCTCGCTCCATCTGAATGGATCAAAACTCCTCGATCGCCATCAAAAATTAATGCTCCTCGATCGCCTTGTACTTCTAATTTTCGCTCAGATGTCCAAATCGTTTCACCTTTGCCATAGACAACATCTGCAATTACGCCGTTCTTGAAATTCAATTGTGCTTTACACATACAACCTGTGTATCGATCGCCATTCAAATTCCAATAGCGATTTTGACAACTCACCGATTCAACTTGTCCAAACACATGGATTAATCGATGCAAGCGCGATAAAGCTCCAACTAATGGAAATCCGAATAGCGATGTGTTGTATGTCCATTTTGCTGGAGCAGGATTTTGAGGTGTGAGCGTGATATACCTCGCATAAAATGGCGTTCCGATTTGAGCAAGGGACTTGAGAAACGCTTGATGAACGCCGCCTAGAATTTCGATGTGTTCAACATGGAGTAAACGATTTTGGGAACGGGCAAGCTCGATCGCACTTTGAGCAGACTGAAGATCGATCGCTAACGGGTATTCAACAACGACATGCCGACCCGATTCGAGTGCGGATTGAGCGATCTTGCTATGTTCCGAATTCACACCGCAAATAATGACTAGATCAACCGCATTGATTAATTCTTGCCAAGCATTAAACGCTTGAGTTTGATGAGTATGTCCGAACTCTGCGGTCTTGTCCGGTTGATGACCTGCGACCCCAACTAATTTTGCTCGATCGTCTTGGTTCACCGCTTCGGCTCTCAGTTTCGCGGCATATCCAGTGCCCACCAATCCCACTCGAATCACAGAATTTTTCCTTGAACGTTCTCTCCTCAGTTTAACGGCAGAAGATCCTATCCTCGGCTAGAGTTGAATCAATAGGAAAGATTGTAATCTAGTAAGAATTTCGCCATCCTCAAAAAGAACGAAGGTTATTACTCTTTCTTAGCATTCGGTTCTACCCATATTGTTCATTCTTATGAGCGAAGCTCCCACTCAAGAAATAGTCTCAAGACCGCTCCGACCTGGGAACGATTCTGAACGAATCCAAGTCCTCCACCGCTACAACATTCTTGATACTCCGCCCGAAGCTGCATTCGATCGCATTACTCAACTCGCCGCACGTTTGTTTGATGTGCCGATCGCGCTTGTTTCCCTAGTCGATGAAAATCGCGCTTGGTTTAAATCTTGCCACGGCTTTAATCTGCCAGAAGTTCCCCGGAACGATTCGATTTGCAATATTGCGATTTTGTACGACGAAATTCTAGTCGTACCAGATGCGCGAAAAGATGAACGCCTTGCCTGCAATCCCTTTGCATTAGCAGAACCGGGATTGCGATTTTATGCAGGCGCACCCCTGATTACGCACGATGGCTACAACTTAGGAACGCTCTGTCTGCTGGATATGAAACCCCACGAGGACTTGAGCGAGGAACAACGGGCAACACTCGTCGATCTTGCCGCAATGGTTCTGGATGAAATGGAACTGAGATTGGCAGCTCAAAAAATTGCTCAAACCGATGCAGCCTTGCTTGAAATTACTCAAGGCGTTTCGGCAGTCACCGGACAAGATTTTTTTGATGCACTGGTGCTGCACTTTGCGAAAGTTTTATCGGTTGATTACGCTTATATCGGACGGTTGGTGGAACCGGAACAAGAAACAGTTCAAACGATCGCGGTTTGCGCTCAGGGTCAAAATGCTGAGAATTTTGATTATCTGATTCGCGAAACTCCTTGTGAACAAGTCCTTGAAAAGCGCAAACTGTGCTGTTATCCCCGTCGTGTTCAAGCTCTATTTCCACATGCGCCTCTGCTAGCTCCGTTGAACATTGAAAGTTATGTTGCAATTCCTTTCTTCGATTCAACTGGAAAACCGCTGGGATTGCTAGGCATCATGGATTGTAAGGCTTTGGAGAATGTGCAGCTTGCGGAATCGCTGTTAACGATTTTTGCGCTGAGAATTGCAACCGAACTCGATCGAGCAAAAGTGTCCGAGGCAGAACGCGCCGCCCGTCAACAAGCTGAAGCGGCGAATCGAATTAAAGATGAATTTCTCGCGGTTCTCTCGCATGAACTCAGAACGCCGCTGAGTCCGATTTTGGGCTGGACGAAACTTCTACGATCGGGAAAAGTGGCTCCAGAAAATCAAGATCGCGTTCTCGCCACGATCGAGCGCAATGCTCAACTGCAAACCCAATTAATCGAAGATTTGCTGGATGTCTCTCGAATCTTACGCGGGAAGTTTACGTTAGAAGTCAAACCTGTCCATTTAGCAGGTGTGATTACTTCTGCGATCGAGACGGTTCGACTGGCTGCCGATGCGAAAAAGATCGACATTACAACTATCCTAGAAGCGTCTCCCTGTGTTCTTGGTGATGCCGCTCGATTACAGCAAGTCGTCTGGAATTTGCTCTCGAATGCAGTGAAGTTCACACCCGAAGACGGTCGGATCGAAATTCGGCTGACTCAAATGGTTCGATCGACGACGATTCAAGTGACAGATACCGGCAAGGGAATTGAACCAGATTTTCTGCCGTATGTATTCGATCGATTTCGTCAGGCGGATAGTGCAACCACTCGGAGATTTGGTGGATTGGGACTGGGACTTGCGATCGTGCGTCAAATTGTAGAATTACATGGTGGTATGGTTCACGTAGAAAGCAAGGGCGAAAATCAAGGCTCAACGTTTACAGTGACACTCCCATTGCAAGAAGCGATCAAAGTCGATCGTCCTCCGCCAACACCCATTCATTCGATGGATTTAAAGGGAGTTCGGATTTTAGTCGTTGATGATGAACCGGATTCGCGTGATTTCGTGGCATATGTTCTCGAATCCGCTGGAGCGCAAATTCAACAGGCAGGATCTGCGATCGAAGCTCTTAAAATTCTGTCTAAAACCCAGCCTGATCTTCTGGTTAGCGACATTGGAATGCCTGGAATGGATGGCTATGAGTTGATGAGAAGTTTGAAGCAGAAAGTTCCAGCGATCGCACTCACGGCGTATGCAGGTGAAATTGATCAAAAACGAGCGATCGCGGCTGGATTCCTTCAACATTTAGCGAAACCGGTCGAACCCGATCGATTAATCGCGATCGTGGCATCGCTTGTTTCTCGGAATTGAACCCGTTTCGTATCACAATTGACCGTTAGTAGGATCGTTCTAACGCAGTATAGAAGGTAACAAATTCGCGCTGATTTCTTGATTGATGCGATCTTCTGCCTCCGATGGACTGTTTCCGGTTGTTTATTCCATGATCGATCCGAGCGCGATCGTATCGAGAGTCCTCTCACGCTATGACATCGGAACAGTGAAAATCTGTGAATTCTGGTGTCGGGGATTGAGCGACGTTTATTTAGTCGAAACTGATCAAGCTTCGTATGTTCTAAGAGTTGCCCATTGGGGATGGCGTTCTCAAGCTGATATTGATTTTGAGCTAGCATTGCTAGATTTTCTGCACGATCGAGGTTTACCGATCGCGCATCCTTTGAGAACAAAATCAGGAAAATTGTCGATCGCGATTCCTGCACTAGAAGGCGAACGATATGCCGCGTTATTCACTTATGCGCCTGGAGCGATCGCGCTGGGTGATCTCAGCATTCGGCAGGCAACTCGACTCGGTGAAACGCTGGCAAAAATTCATCAAGCGGGAGTGAATTTTGAGTGTCCGTATGAACGCAAACTGCTGACATTGGACTATCTATTAGACGAATCTTGGATTACGATCGCGCCTTTTTTGCAGAAGGGCGATCGAGACTATGTAGAAAGTGCGATCGAGCAAATCAAAACGGCACTGGTAGATTTTCCGCGATCGGCTCCCTATTGGGGAATTTGTTGGGGCGATCCGCACAGTGGCAATACGCATTTCACAGAAGCGGATCAGCCGACGTTATTTGATTTTGATCAATGTGGTTTTGGTTGGAGAGCGTTTGATTTGGCAAAGTTTCGCCAAGTTGCGCTCAATACTGGAATTAGTCGGCGCGTGAGAGAAGCATTTTTGCAGGGTTATCGATCGATGAGTCCCTTAGAAGAGTTTGAACTTGCAGCGATTGCTGCATTTACCCAAACCGCTCATATTTGGGTTTGGTCAATTAGTCTGAGTTATGCACTGCGACACAACTACAGCCGTTTAGATGATTCTTTTTTCCGCAAGCGAGTGGAACAACTGAGAAAGCTAAAATCTCCAGATTGGCAAATGTTTTAGGATTTATAGCTGTACCTATTTCAGTCAGGACACCTCTAGAAAGCCCCCCAGCCCCCAAGTTTGGGGGAGCAAGAGTCTTGAGCAAGCAGAATTGGGGGTTGGGGGGCTTTTCAGAGGTGCCCTAATCTAAACTTCTACTGCTTAAGCCGCTTTTAGAAAGCGAATTAGCTCAAATGTTTCTCCACAGTCAAATGCTGCTGAACGATCGAAACTAGCCGTTCCGTCCAGTAAGTTGCTAACTCTGAACTTTCCGCCTCAACCATCACTCGAATCACAGGCTCTGTTCCCGATGCCCGGACTAGAATCCGTCCTTGGTTGCCCATTGCCGATTCCGCTTCCGCGATCGCTCTTTGCACTGCCTGATTCTTCGCCCAATTCATCCGTAGCGCTCGATCTTCGACTCGCACATTCCGCAGCAATTGAGGATAGGTTTTGAAACTTCGATCGACTAATTCCGAAAGCGAACCGTTCGATCGCTGAATCAAAGCCGCTAAATGCAGAGCCGTTAACAATCCATCGCCACTCACGCTATGTTGCGGACAAAGAATATGTCCAGACTGTTCACCGCCCAACGCCGCGCCATATTTCACCATGTCCGCGTGAACATATTGATCACCCACTGCCGCTCGAATCAGCTTTCCGCCCACTTTTTCCCAAGCGCGTTCAAATCCAAGATTTGACATCACCGTTGCGACGATCGTGGCGCTCGGCAATTGTCCATTCTCTAAAAGATGTTGTCCCCAAAGATAGAGAATGTAATCCCCATCGACCGTTCGACCTTGCGAATCCACAGCTAAAACGCGATCGGCATCTCCATCAAAGGCAAATCCCACATCTGCGGAGTGTTCTTGCACCGCAGCTTTGAGCAGATTCAAATGCGTTGATCCGCAGTTGACATTAATACGATCGCCATCTGGCGTTTCATGCAGCGCAATCACATCCGCACCTAATGAGCGAAAAACTTCGGTTGCCGATCGGGTCGCTGCCCCCCAAGCTAAATCTAAAACCACGCGCAATCCTGCTAATGGTTGCTCAGATTGAGACATCAACGGTTTGCGAATCGCCTCAATATATTGATTCACTAATTCTGGACGATAAAAATGCTTGCCCCACTGTTGAGAAATCGTTGCGATCTTACCTTCACCGCGCAATCCCGCTTCAATCTGTTGTTGAAGTTCCGGAGCCAGCTTAGAACCGTCAGAATTGAAGAATTTGATGCCATTATCTTCAGGCGGATTGTGGCTGGCAGAAACCATCACACCCCCGATCGCTTCACTGTGATGCGTCAAATGCGCTACCACGGGAGTCGGACACAATCCCAGATCCCACACTTCAATGCCAGCCGCAGTCAATCCAGCCGAAAGCGCCATCGCCAGCATATTACTGGAGTTGCGTGAATCCTGACCGATTACCACAGGCGCACGATTTCCAGCTCCCAAAACCTGACCCGCCCAATAGCCGATTTGCATCGCCAAGGGTGCAGTTAACAGTTCACCCGCTTTTCCGCGAATGCCATCGGTTCCAAACAATGCCGATTCGGGCAATGGTAGTGCATCCCAGTGATGAAGCTGGGGACGCAACGAAGTACGGCTTAAGGATTCAGCCTTTAATGACACCATAAATTGTTCACTTCCTCACACAGTTAAAACGGACTCGATCGCACCCTTGCAGTCTACCGTGACCGCTGAATTTCCTCTAGATCCCTCGGTTACACTCCAACCGCATCTAGAAGTCGCTGGAATGCGTCCCAGCTCAATCCTTGTTCCACATAGCGTGGCGAATTCGGATTGTAGGGACTTTCCAATCGATCGATCGATTGCACGATCGCGCTATCTGGTAGAACAGGCACATCCGGATCGAATGAAGTTGGATTCATCAGCGAACTTGAAAATCCCTTGAAAATCGCCACTTGATCCGGTTGTCCATCGATCTCGATCGACAATAGCAAGACCTCATTCGGACACTTGATCGTGTATTGCTCTAGGCGCTGCCCAATTGATTTATTCATGAAAGTCCAGAAGAACAGATGAAGTTAATTTTCCATCGCAGAACGTTTGCGTTTTCCAAGTCTGAAGAAGACAAAGTAACCCAGATACAGCACATAGATCACCAGTCCTAAAATGCCAAAAAATCCAAGTACAAAGGGTCTGACTCCAGAGTGAAAATATTCACGGAACAGGAACGGCGGATCAAGCCAAACACGGCACTGAGCATCATTCAAAATTTGCTGACTCGCAAGGGTGGCACAGCGCAAAACAGGAATTTGTCCGATCGCGCCCAACACGCAGTACAGCGAAACTGCCCAACGCCAAGACACGAGCGCTAGTTTCAATGAACTTGCCGGAGAATCGCGAATTTCTTCATTCAAATCGACCCAATACCAGAGTCCGAGCGGAATCAAAATCCGAGCGAGCCAACCAGACACAAAGCCGATCGGTAAAACACCGATCAAGAGATACACCGTGATGGCTAACAAACTTGCAACGCGCCAGTAAATCAGCATCAATTTTTGAAGCGCTTCGGCGCGTTCAACGGTTGCCCAAATCAACAATCCGAGCGGCAGAATGACAGTAAACAAGACTGCCAATCGGTAATCTGTCCAGACGATTGAAGATAACCAGGCGGGAACGTCTTGCATAACTTAAACAATAAAATGGGGGTTTAGCTCCATCAGTATATAAAGGAAATCCGGAGTTTCAGCGTTTTTGACTGTACTTTGCGACAGTTTGTGCCAACGCAGTTAAGTCGATCGGTTTCGAGACATAATCGGCGGCTCCTGCTGCGAGACATTTTTCACGATCGCCTTTCATTGCCATCGCGGTTTGAACGATCACTGGGATGGAACGATAACGTTTTCTCGATCGAAGTTGCTGTGTCAGCGTCAATCCATCCACATCAGGCAGATGAATATCCATCAAAATCGCTGCTGGAATCGATTGTTTGAGCGATTGCCACATTTCCTCACTGTTTTTCGACCAAGTAACCTCATAACCAAGTTTGCACAGGTAAGTGATGACGAGACGGGCATTGTGGGGATTGTCCTCGACTAGGAGAATGTGATTCGATCGCGGGGAGTTGAGACGGGAGGCAGGCGCAGTCTGGGACGGTACAGAGGTCTCAATTTTGGGAGTTGGACACTCTTCAGTTACAGGAGAAGCGGAAACGGTACAGGGAAGCGCGATCGTAAATCGAGAACCGCGATCAGGTTCGGATTCAAGCCGCACCCAACCCCCGTGTAATTCTGCAAGTTTTTGAGTCAGCGCCAGTCCTAAACCTGTTCCTTCTCCAGGAGTTGCATTCTTGAGCTGCGTGTAGGGACGGAATAGAATTTGCTGCTGTTCTGAAGAAATCCCGGTTCCCGTATCCCATACAGTAAATTCGACGAAGTTATCAACCGTTTTCACTTCTAACCCGACTGATCCACGATCGGTAAATTTCAGGGCATTGGATAACAGATTAAATAACATCTGCTTTAAGCGCAGCGGATCAGCAACGATCGATGAAACATCTGGAGCGACGACTAATTTAAGCGGCAGTCCTTTATCGTTTGCTTTTTCTTGCACCAGTTTGAGTGCGAGTTTGCAGACTTCAACGATCTCGATCGATTCTTGCTGCAAAGTTAATTGATTCGCCTCAATTTTGGATAAATCGAGAATGTCATTGATTAAGGCAAGAAGATGCTGACCGCTGCTCAAAATGATTTTGAGATATTCTTGGTGGCGCAGATTGGAAGGCGTGAACCCTTGTTCTCTCAGTAAATGTGTAAATCCTAGAATCGAGCTTAAAGGAGTACGAATCTCATGACTGGTATTCGCAAGAAATTCACTTTTGAGCTTGTTGACCTGGGTAAGTTCTCGATTTTCGGCTTCCAGCGTTTGATTCTTCTCAATCAACGCTTCTGTTTTTTTACCTTGGCGAATGTACTGAACGGTTTGGGCGATCGCACGACTCACACACTGATCCCGAAGTTGAATAAACGCGGCACCCAGATTAGTAGACATCGGGGAAGATACCGTGACTAACCAGCCGTAAGTATTTTTGCGATCGCATAATTCCCAGGCGCTCTGCCATTCCAGTTGGCGGCGTTGCTGAAGTTCTGAAACCGTAAATGTCTGACCGAGTTCAAGTCCGATCGCATGGCGGGCGATCGAGATCGAAGGACTCAACTGCATCATCGAACCCGCTACCGCTTGGACTTCAAACTGATCGTCGATCGGGAGTGCGATCGCAACCACTTCACCGGATAACGCTTGTCCCAGTTCATCGGCTAGGATTTGCCAGAACTGAGCATCGGTAGGCGAAGCATTCAAAACGTCTAACAAACGGGCGTTCAAATGATTGAGGAAGCGTTCGATCCAAAGTTCTGCCGAGAGTTGATTCGTGGCACAAGAATCCGACTCGGTAAAGACTTGCCGCAAAGAGGCACTGATAGAATTGCCTCGAATCGTCTGGTGTAGATGCAGGTGCAGAGTCATGCAGCGTTTCTCGATCGATTGAAACTTCACGGACATCGGGTAGGGACTGTCTTTGCTCTGCTCACCATCCTACCGAGATCTACTGAGAAGTCAGAACCGATAGGCAGTGAGCTTAATCAAAGCATTAATAATTCGGATAGATCTATGAAGATCAGAATTCCCTTCGCGAGAAAATTAGCGACGCGATCGACAACGTAAAAGCAATGTAAAGCAGTGCATATAAAACACTACTGAGCAAAATGGGCGAAGCCGGAATTAAATTGTAAACCGCTTGATTTTTTAGATCTAATCGCGATAGATCAGGCAGTACAAGGAAAAGTCCCTGGGTTGCAGCTTCGATCGAGGAATTTTTCGTCAATTTGCCGAATTTCACAATGTCCTGACTTAACAGCCCCATTAGATAAACACCGAACGTAAACATCATCGCCAGTAACGCGCCTGTAAATACGCTGAATAGGATTGCGATCGCACTGACAAGCGACAATTGCAGAAATAGGAATCCTGACGAGATTAGAAAGTTTGGAAC
>JADEXW010000174.1 GCA_015206935.1 Pseudanabaenaceae cyanobacterium LEGE 13415
GGCTGGTGTCGGGCAGTATTCTAGGATTGAATCTCGTGATTCATGCACCTACTTTCGTAATGGGTGCATTGATCGCTGGACTCACAATCCGAATTCTGAAAGCGATCGTGCATAGCAATCCAATTTGTGAAAAGGCGTGGCAATGGTTGCTCAAGAAAGCCAACTTGAGCGAGAAACAGATTCCTTGGATGACGGCGGGTTTTGCTGGAGGTGCTTGGTTGAGCGCCGCGATGCCCTCGAATGCTGCCTTCTTTGTGCAAGCCGAGGCTTATCTGCGGCAAATCTTAGCGGCTGGGCAAGCTTCTGGTGTAGATACCTTGATCCCTCTTCTATTTGGGACACTGCGAGTCATCTTCATTATCTACATTGGAGTTGCTCTAGTGCGGGTCGTTAACTCGTTCCGGAACGATGAGGATTGGGTCACAGCCGCCCGGATTCCGCTCATTGTCGTGCTTTGCGTCGTGATTGGTGACGCTCTTAGCACGCTGATTGTGCAAGGGGCAGGCGGAGCCTAATCGCGATCGCACTCTAACCCTCTAGTCAACGGCAAAGGTGATGTGTTTGTTTCTATCACCTTTGCTTTTCTTCGGATTAATCTATGGCTACTGAACACGACCAGAAATCTAGCGAATTTATTCCAATCAACCAAATCCTCAATGCCAAGCCTAAACTAGGTCCGATCCCAGCAGAGCAAGTAATTCCCTGGCTGATCATTACGATCGGGTCTTACCTGATCTGTCAGATCCTTTTGAGTCTTGATTGGTGGGCAACCGGATTAGTCGCAATCTGGGGATCAGCAACGTGGTGGATTCTGACTGGCAATGAAAGCTGGCGATTTCTCACCAAATTTTACCGCACTCCCAAGTGGACACGAGGACATTTGCCTCACACTAGCTCACTAATGCAAGCGCAGAACTTCCTCGATTCCAAAACGTACACGAAACGCAAGAAACTGAGAAACCATCGAACACGCCGATGAAAACAAAAGTTGGAAAGCAACGAGTAACCCTGATTGAGAACAATCAAAAACAATCGGTCACTCTCAGCGCCTTTGAAGACTTTAATGCTCTCGCTGGACTGGCGCAAATTGAACTCAAAGGCAGGAAAGTTGGCGTACAGATTTTACAGAAAGGCAAAAAGTACTGCTTTGTATTTGGCTTTGTCTGTAAAGGAATTCATGACACGCTCAGACCGGATCAAATTCCGCCGACGTTGCGGAGTTTTGAAGCCGCATTGAAGGAAATACCAGGCGGGGAGCGGATGACCGTTCATCTTGCTAGTTTCACGAGCGATCGCGATCGTCAAAGACAACTCGATCATCTCCTGAACAAAGCTCCCTCCTCCGAATTGCGCTTACTGCTCATGAGCGAGAAGACCAGAGCGCAGGAACTCAAGCAGTCTGGTACTCGTAAGCCGAAGTCCCTCCATATCTACGTCACTTATACGATCGAACCGAATCAGAAAGTGACGAGTGATGCAGATTGGATTGAAAAGGCATTGGCGAAGGGTGTGGAACTCTGGGAAATTTTCAAGGGACAGGGTGATGCCGTTGTGCAGCAGCATCTTGAAACCATGCTCAAACGCGCTTTCACCGAGGGATATTTGCGATGGGAGCAGTTGCTTAACATCAAGATGGGATTGGATATCAAGCCCATGAGCGTGAAGCAACTCTGGAAGCAGATTTGGTATCGTTTCAACTGGATTGAAGCCCCTCCAGTGCCTCAGTACCTCGTCTTGACAGAGCAAGGACTCAGTGAGGAGGTGAACAATGACGTTCATGCTGCGACTGTCTTAATTCAAGGAGAACATGGACACGAATGCGTTCCCCTCGCAGATCGCCAATGGGTTAGAGCAAAGGGTCAATACGTGGGGGTGCTGGGCTTTAGCGCCAAGCCAGCTGGATTTCTCGATCAACAAGCGCAACTTCGTTATCTATGGGAGATCATTAGTCGTCCATACATTGTTGACACTGAAGTTTATTGCCAAATTACAGCCCGCGACACCACGTTGCTGAAAACTAATATGCAGCGTGTTCTAAAGCAATCGAATGTGGCTACTCAAGTGGCAGAACAAGCTCGATCGATTGACGTAGCCGCTCAAATCAAGGTTAAACGTTCGGTTGATGCTCAAGCAAAGTTATACGAAGGGTACATTCCCGTTAACATTGCTACTGTCTTCTTGGTTTACCGCAACACGAAAGCTCAACTTGACGAAGCTTGCAAAGCGCTATCTGAGTGCTTTCAACTTCCAGCGAAAGTGGTGCGCGAAACCGAGATTGCCTGGCGAATTTGGCTTCAGACTTTGCCGACTTCTTGGGAGAAATTGATGGGTGCGCCTTTCAAACGGCAACTCACTTATCTCACGAATGAAGCACCAGGGTTGATTCCATTGACTTTGACTAGCTCTGGTAATCAGGCTGGCTTTGAATTGATTGCAGATGAGGGGGGTAGTCCGGTCTATATCGACTTCATCAACGAGCATCGAAATATTGTGGTCCTGGGAACCACTCGTTCCGGTAAGTCGGTGCTGGTCGCGGGTATGATGTCACAGTTTTTGGCAGAGGACTATCCGATCGTTTGCTTGGATTATCCCAAACCTGACGGAACTTCAACGTTTACGGACTACGCCGAATTTCTTCAACCTCGTGCCGCGTATTTCGACATTGGGCGCGAGAGCAATAATCTGATGGAAATGCCTGACCTGCGGCATTTGTCGGAGGAGGAACAGCAGGAGAGATTCGAGGATTATAAATCATTCCTCGAAGGGGCGTTAGTAACGATGGTACTCCCGACTGCTCAACAAGATGCGATGCTGGAACAGACGGTGCGATCGCTGATCGGCAAAGCACTCAACAACTTTTTCAAAGATGCTGAAATTTCCCGTCGCTATGCTGAGGCTCAAGCTGAAGGGTTAGGCTCTCCCGCCTGGGCATTGACTCCAACGCTGAAAGATTTTCTAGAATTCTGTAGCCCAGAAAAGCTACAGGTAGAAACCGATACTGGACAGATTCGCAGTGCCCAATCCCAAATTCTCTTGCAGCTAGAATACTGGCTCAATTCTCGGATTGGTCGGGCGATCGGTCGTCCTTCTTCGTTCCCCACTGATGCTCAACTGCTCGTTTTTGCCCTTAGAAACCTGTCTAACGAGAACGAAGCGGCTGTTCTGTCGCTCAGTGCTTATTCTGCGGCACTGCGTCGAGCCTTGGCATCTCCTCGATCGATCTTCTTCATCGATGAGTCACCGATTTTGTTTGCGTTCAATACGATCGCACGATTGATCGGTCGGTTGTGTGCGAACGGCGCAAAATCTGGAATTCGCGTATTCCTATCTGCCCAAGACCCCGATACCATCATGAACTCGATCGCAGGTCAACAGATCATGCAAAACATGAACACTCGGCTGATCGGACGGATTCAACCGCTTGCGATCGAGTCCTTTATCAAATGGCTGTCTTACGAGCGTTCGATCATTGCTCGAAATGCCAGCGAGTTTTTCTTTCCGAAGCGGTCTGAACTCTACTCGAATTGGCTGCTCGATGTGGATGGCACATACACCTACTGCCGCTACTACCCCAGCGCGGTACAGATTGCTGGTGTTGCCAATAACCCGGATGAGCAAGCTGCCCGTGCGCGAGTGTTGGCGCAGTACGCAGGGAACAAGCTTTTGGGGATGGCAAAGTTCTCAGAGCAATATGTAAGCGCGATCCGCAGTGGCAGCAGTCTTGACGAGATCGGACAACTTACCGACATTCATGCTGAAACAGTTTCTTCAGAGGAATCAACTGATGTCTCATAGAGCTTCTTCCAAAGTTTGGAAATTTCAACCTGCGACACAAGCTAAGTTCCGATTGCTTGTGGTTACATTGACCTTTGCGGTACTCGTCGGTAGCTTATTCCCACAGGTTGCGAAGGCTGGAGTGCTGGATGGTTTATCAAATACGATCGAGCAAACGGTTGAGCGGGTCACAAACAATGCAACGAATCCGGTTCGCCAGATTGAGGGCGCAATTGGTCAAGTAGAAAACACAATCCAACGTCCCCTAGACGGCATCAATAATACGATTCAGTCTCTTTTGTCTCCATTTGTCCAGCAACTTCAGCAGTATTTCCAGGTGTTTAATCACACCTTTCAAGATTTATTGAGCAGTGTTTTTAGTGGAGGACGATATCCGTGGGATGAGCAGCCTGGTGGAGGGTTGCCTTCTGGTGATGTAGGAAATAGCGGAAATTCGGGAGACTGGTCAGAGCTTCCCCCGGCGGATAGCTCTGGTGCAATTTATGGTCCACTGCAAATTCCTGATTTTCTCAAAAGCCACAAAGCGATCGATCAGCAAGTGCTAAACGGGGCAACGGCTGGCACTCCATCACAAGCGACTCAGACCAGTGATCGCTTTAACATCAATCCCGTTCCTCTGGCGCAGTCGCTTCGATTCCAGCAGGATCGGCTTCAGAGCTATGGGATGGCAGCAACGGTTCTCAGTACCGAAGGGCAAACAGCACTGAAACAGGAAATGCAAGCTGCAACCGCAACGCTGCAAACGATTCAACAGAAATCGCAAGAGGCTCAGAGCATGGATGTAACTCAGGATGCGATCAAAAACTTGACTGCAATTCAGGCGAACCAATCTTCTTTAGTTGGCGGTAGCTATGCTCAACTCATGGCGCTACGCGCCCAGGATGCAGCGAACGCGGTGGTGACTTCTAACATCTCTGAAACACTGGATGAGGAGAATCGTGCCCGTCACGCTGAATCAATGGCGGCGGCTGATCATGTATTGCGGGCTTCTGCGGGCATCTATTTGCCTGGATTAGTCAAATAGCCATAACCTATCTGTCCAGTGTCATATCAACGTCAGATTCAACTTGTACGGTAAGCCCAATCTCAATCGAAATAGGTCGCTATGTTCACTTCCTCTACTATTGCAGTTGCAGGGGCAAGCCGTATTCTGCAAGAAGGACTCAATACAGGCACTGAAGTTGCAGAAGCCTGGAATAAACACTGGGCAAATGTCTTTGATAGCCCGCTCTATCATACGATCGTTTACTTCGCTGGCATCTTCGCGGCTGGAGCGCTTGTCTTCTTCATGCTTCAACTGGTGAAACGGATGGTGCATGAAGAAGAGTATGGCACTGCTCTACAAAGTGTTGTTCTCGCACTCATTCTCTGCGGGTTACTCGCCAGTAACGGATTTTTCCTCTCACGCTGTGTTCTAACGTTGCGGGGTGTCGTTCACAATCTCTCGAATCAAGTTCTAGAGGTGTCATTACTGGATACGAAAGTCAAAGATGCGATCGCGGCTTCTTCCAACCAGGGTGCGATCGTCAGCGAGATTCGTGCCCAACTCAGTCAGTGTTACGGCATGGTTGGGCAGAAACAGATTACCTGTCTCGAAGAAGCGAACAAGCAGGTTGAAGAAACCATTGGCGCTTATCAGTCTGAGCTTCCGGTCATTGCGAATCTGCTCGGTCCAATTCGGGCGATTCAGCGCGGAATTCAGGGTGCGATCGAGTCTGGCAATTCTCAGGTACAGAATGGTGACTTGGGTAGTGTTGTAACTGCTCCCGGAGCGGCAGTTGCAGGCTTCCTCGGTGGATTCGTAGGTTCTGCTGCCGAAGAAACGGTTCGACTGGTGCTATGGGCGTTTCAGTGGGCATTTACCAATCTCTTAGAAATTGCCATGCTTTTGACTGGGCTGATTTCACCGTTTGCGGTAGCTGGAGCGTTCATGCTAGACGGCAGATCGCTATGGGCGTGGCTGACCGGATTCTTTGCGCTGGGACTGGCGAAGGTTTCCTACAACATCATCGTAGGGTTAGCGGCTGTCGTTGTCGTCAACGCAAGCACGACAGATACGATGGGATTTTTAGTCATCATGGCAATCCTAGCTCCAGCTTTAGCTCTCGCATTAGCCGCAGGAGGCGGGATGGCAGTATTCCACACCATCAATAGTGGCGTTGCCTCAATGGGATTGCTGGTAGCAGGGCAAGTCCCGTTCGGCAGTCAAGTGCGCTACAGCAAATAGTTCCCTTCTATCTGTTCTACATCCGATGCAACTTCTCAAACAGAAACAACGATTTGATTCTTCTGATATTCTTCCGCTCTTTGCGCTGGGTACACTCGGTCTTCAGGTTTTGCTTTTGCTCATTAGCGTGGGGAGTGTAATTAGCCTGTGGGCGATCGCGCATAAACCTGCTCCTGCAATGGTGCAATTGCTCGATGGTCACTCTGTTGCAATGGAGCCTGTGGACACCAACCAGCGTAGTCCCGCCACCATTCGACAGTTCACGAAGGACTCTCTCGGATTGATGTTTACCTGGAATTCAAAAATTCAAGGGAACAAGGATGATGCGAATCAAGGCTCACCGGATACGCTAAAAGATCCAGGCGTTTCCGTTGGAACTGGTCGAATTACCACATCAAGCTGGCAGTCATCCTTTGCGCTACGAGAGGATTTCCGCAATTCTTTCCTGGAGCAAGTCGCTAAACTGACTCCCTCGGATATTTTCAGTGGCAATGCCCAGAGCGTTTTGAGTTTTGAATCAATCTCTCAACCCAGATTGATTAAGCCTGGTGAATGGCAGGTGGATCTCGTCGCTAATTTGCTCATCTTCGACTCATCTCATCCTCAAGGAAACGCCATTCCTTTCAACAAATCTGTTTTCGTAACTGCGATCGAACCGACTACTGATCCGCTTCCTGAACAATCCTCTCCAATTCAAAGAGCGGTCTATCACGTTCAAGCGAACGGTTTACAGATTCGTGAAATTCGCGATCTAGACATTGAGCAACTCAATCACTAACAACGATGCAAAATCAGACTTCAAAACCCGAACCTTCAACTCCTGAGCAATCTCCAGAACCTAAAGATCCTTGGAACGAACTCGCAGAACTCGCAGCGATGACGGGATACCAGGTTGAGCCATCTCCTGGAAAATCGAATCATTCAAAAGCGACCGAAGCACTACTTGACGAAGAAGACCTCGAAGATCTAGAGGAAAATTCCAAGACAACGATCCCATTGTGGAGTAATCCCCTTGCCAAGACAGCCCTTGTATCCGCTCTCATAGCGACAGGACTTGGCGCAGTCGGACTATTTATCTGGAGCTTAAACGGCAACTGGAATAAAACGCTCACTGCTGCTAAACCTGTAGCAACCGATAGTGAAGCAACCCCGAAAACTGACCCAGACCAAGCTGAGATCAGTCGCCTTAAAACCGTGACAGCTCTGGGGAGTCAGGCGCAAATCATCAAGCAAGCTCCTAAAACCCCTGCTCGTTTTCTGCCTACGCCTGATCACTCTAAAGCAACAAAACCCACGGTACGAGTCGCAAGAATGCCATCTGCAAGTCCAGTTGTCATGGAACGTAGCCCAGTCCTAGCTGCACCGACCTATACACCCGTCAGAAGAGCAGTTTCGGCTATTTCTCCTGTGGCTGAAAGACTTCCAGAGTTCAGTAGACCTGCTGCCTCTACTGCTCCTGCTTCTCCACCTGTTGACCCGAATGAAGCATGGCAGAAGGCGCTTGCTGTGGGTAGCTATGGTCAGAATGATGATCGTGCCATTGTCTCTGACTCTCAATCAGAAGGAACGAGCGATCAACCCGTAAAATTTGTTAGTGACAATGCGCGATCGCTAGAAGAAACTAATCCTATCCCCCAAGAAAACATTGCTCTGCAAAAAACTGAAATTGCTCATTCTGTCAGCGATGATCAGCAATCCCGCTACGAAGCGGATGTCGAATCGCTTCTGTCTGGTATTCCTCGTCAGACTTTTGAGATTGCACCAGGCACGTTCGCAACGGCTAGATTGATGACTCCGGTTGTATGGGCACAGGATTTGAAAACAGAGCAACAGCCTCAACGTTTTGCCCTGCAATTGTCCCAAGCAATTTACGGTTCGGATGGATCGGTGGCGTTGCCTGCTGGATCGCAGATGGTCGCGAAAGTCGATGCGGTTTCTAATAACGGCATGATGCAACTGTCAGTCGTCCAGGCAGTTGTCCCCACGAGCAATGGGAATCAAGTGGTTGAAATTCCGCCTGGAGCGATGTTTATCTCAGGAGAAAGCGGTCAACCTCTAGTCGCAAAGGGTTACAATTCTCAGCGCGGTGAAGTAGCTAGACGAGATCTTGAGATCGCATTAATGGGCGCATTGGGGCAGGTTGGAAGTTTGCTGAACCGTCCTGCTAACCAAACCACTACAACGAGTCCCTATCTTTCCACAACCTCGATCAGCAACGGACAGACCAATCTACTGGGTGGAATTCTAGAAGGCGGTTTTAGTAAGTTGTCCAGTCAGATTTCTCAGCGTCAGCAAAAACAAGTTGAAGAGATTCTTCAGCGTCCTAACTTCTGGTATGTTCCAGCAGGTCAAACCCTTCAAGTATTCACAACCTCACCCGTGGAGGTGTCGCGATGAAAGCCTTATTCCGCTCTTTGTTAGTTTTGCCGTTTGCGATCGCAGCCCTCCAATCAAATCCAGCCCTAGCAATTCCAATTGTTCAACAAGTTTCCCAAACTCAAGCGCAGGGACTTGCTGGAAATGGTGCAACCGTGACGGTTTGGTTAGGCAATGGCACAAACATTGATTTCACTCGAACCGGAGAAACAATTCAACGTGCCTGGTTAGACGATGCTCATGCAATCACATTAGATTTTGATGCCGCTCTCGACGGACGTGGAAATGCCAGCATCCTTCATCTCAAGCGAGTCACAGGTATTCACTTCCCCAACTTGCCAGAAACTCGTTCCACGCTGCTTACAGTTGTCACGCGATCGCCCTACGGTAAAAAGACTTATTTGTTTGATGTTCACTATGGCTCCGGTACTCCGAAATATGCCACGCTTGCCGTTGTTCCGGACGCACAGCCGTTAACAGGTGGAGTGGCGCTTGCTGATCGAACGGCAAATTGGAACGATGTCGAACGAGGATTGCAACGCGCGATCGCTCAACGCTTAATTCCGGCTCAAAGCCCGATCAATCAGCGAGTCCAGATCTTTCTAGCCAATGTGCGAAATGGAATGCCGATGCAGCAAGCTGCCACACAAGCGAAGGTATCTCTGGCAGTCGTATCCAAACTTGCACAAATGGGGACAAATGCTGTTTCCCGTCCTGGTTTACTCATGCTTACCAAATAGCTATGTTGCCTTTTCTGTTATCGGCGGCATTACCTGATATGAATCTGGCAAGTAGTGCCCCTGCTCAAAAT
>JADEXW010000790.1 GCA_015206935.1 Pseudanabaenaceae cyanobacterium LEGE 13415
GAGTCCGATTTTGACTGGACAAGATTTGATCAGTTTGTTGCAAATCCCGCCGAGTCCACAGATTGGGAAAATTTTGGCAGCGTTGCAACTGGCACGAGCAGAAGGAAAAATTTCCACTCGTGAAGACGCGATCGACTTTGCGAAATCTTTGACTTGAAAATTAAAGTTTGCAACTCAACAAAATCCGTTAAGCTGTATTCTGGACTACGGTTTCAACTAGCCTGATCGCTGCAAGGGACTGGCTAAAACCTTCAGTTATGAAATATAATCGTCAACTGTGTCTAAAATTCAGCTTACGACTGCAACAAATCAGTAAGGGGTAAACAATGGCTAAACGCCGCAACCAGAAGAAAGAGAAAGCTCTGCGTAACCAAGCCTACGCACGTAAATTCCGCAAACGCACCAACACGGGTCGCTTTGGCAATCGGGGTAGACGATTCGATGGCAACCGCGATGAGAACGAAGGCGAGTCGGGTGAAAACCGGGTTGCTGAAGGCGCAGCAGATGTCTAAAGGATCGGTAGCGTAGTAGACACGATCGCGCAATGAATAAGGTCACAAAAAATCCCTCGGCTCTTGAAGTTCGGGGGATTTTTGATGCTTATTGAATCAGGCGTGTAACTTCGATTTCAATATCTGGAAAAGAGAGCGGACGAATCATGCCACTGGTAAGCGTCGATCGAGTTTGATACTCTCCATCCACTGGATCACGAAACACGATGAGTTCTCTTTTCTTCAAGTTGACAACCCAATATTCAGCGATATTCGCTTCTGCGTAGATTCTAGTTTTCAGTTTCAGATCTTTTTCAAGGCTGGATTCTGAGTATTCAATTAGCCAAAAGACGTTTTCTGGATAAGGGTGATGTTCAGTTCTATAAATTTCAGTGAGCGGTTGAACGATCGCTAAATCCGGCTCTGGCTCAGAATTGTTTGGAAGTGTAATCGGATGCCCTTCTCGAATTTTGGCACGATTGCCAAGACGATCGCGTAAATAATCCCCCGCATCGCCGCTTAAACTCGCATGGGGCAAACCTTCAGGTGGCATTTCAACTAATTCTCCGTCTAATAATTCAACGCGCACGTTATCGAATACACCCGCCTCGATCGCTTGGTGATAGTGGTCGATCGTCCATTTCAAAGTGCTGATAGTCATAAATTCAGCGAAGTCGTTTTTCTTAGTATTTCAATTCTGTTCTATCGCGTCAAATCGACTTCTTCACCCCACTTTAGGAGTTTCGCGATCGCTAATGGAAGCTCTAGTGGAGTCGTCGAGTCATCAATCACGCCTAAGACTCCTAGTTGCCGAAGTTGTTGAGAACTGAACCATTTTGCTCCTGGAATAATTAGCAAAACGGGGATCGATTGAGTTGCAGCCTGCGTGTTTAAGGTATTGAGAAACGTAAACTGATCCGTGCTAATACCGAGACTGTTTAGCACGATCGCATCCGGTTGAGACTGTACCGCATCGTTTAGCGCTTCACTGAGAGAATCGGGGCTGATGACTTGCCAGCCGCCGAGATGGATCAAACAATCTTGGACGATCTCTCGAACTGTGGGATCGCAGTGAATGAATAAAATCGTTTTGGTGGTCATGGTGTCCACCCGATCGGTGTCTTGATGAACGAACATTGAAGGGACGGGTTAGGAATAAACTTCAGGAATTGCCCACTGCTTGTTGGTCAAATCAAGCTGAACGGTCACAGGTTCGTCTTCGAGTTGTCTCGCGAGATGAACGATGATGCCGCAATTGTGTTGTTTGACGGTCGTAGCTTCAGGAAACACCGCATAAGGCAACGGGATGAGACTCTCAAATTGTTCGGGACAGAAAAAGCCTTCAACGTGAGCCGATTTTTTCCATGCGCCAAGAATTCGGACGGTCTCAGGGGTGACTTGTACCTTGAGATCCATCAACTCGATTTGAGCGATCGAGATATCTAAAATCAATTCGATGCCGATCGTTTGAAGTGCGATCGCACGAACCAAATTTTCACCAGCGTTTCCCATCCAAAGAATGACTTGTTTTGACGGAATCGATTCGGGCTGGACTCGACACGCGCTCATATGCGGGTAGGTACTCATCTTTCTGCTGCCAAGGGTGCATTCAATAAGGTAGGCGGCAAAAATGAGGATTTGATATGAATTCTAAAAATCAGTCTCCCAATCTAGAATTTCGCTGATTTCCTCCATTAACGTCATCGGCTCGATCGGTTTGGAAATGACTCCCGCGACTCTCATTTGCGCGAATTTTGCTTGATCGCTGGGTAAAACTTTCGCAGTCAATAAAATTACGGGAATCGATCGTGTTTCTG
>JADEXW010000175.1 GCA_015206935.1 Pseudanabaenaceae cyanobacterium LEGE 13415
CCGCCATTTCGGACAGTTCTTCATCGCTCACGCCTGCATCTTGAGCCAGTTCCGCAAGAGATTTACTAGAATCAATGCCTGCTTCATTCATGCGGCGTTGTGTGAGAAAGTCTTGGAACTCTGCAATCTTTTTCCCTAAGTGATAGCCAGACATCGTGACTTGATCGCTACCAAAAAAGTCAAGAAAGTCTTGGTGATAGCGATCGACAGATTTCCAAGCTTCTTCTAATAGCTCTGGTGCATCTCCATACAAATCAGATTTATAGTTTTGGCGGAAATTCCCGATCGCGACTGCAAGCTTCGGCTTTCCTAAATTTCCAAGCTGCACATAAGGGCTAAAGATTGTCCAATAATCTTCAACAGGTGCGATTCGCGTCACGATCATTTCACCTGGTTTCAAGCGCGACATTGCTTCTAAATCACTTGGCTTCACGATGTACATCTTTGTTGTGAGCCAGTTCATCAGTTTGAAGCCATCTGGTTGGATTTCTTGGATAGCAAACAGTCCTGAAAAGTTGCGCTTCCAGTCTAGGAGCAATTGTCGATCGCTTTCCGATAGTTCCGGCTCCTGTTCGATAAACAATTCCAGCGGGGTTTTTGTGCCAACCTGTCCATGCGTCAGAAAGACATCAACCACAGTATCTCGGTGTTTCGTATCTTTCGATTGAGACTGAGCTAATCGATCGGCAACAAACTTTTCAAACGCAGTCGCCAACTCACCTTCTGCATCGTACACAAAATCCGTCAGCGCTTGTTTGAGTTCTTGCGATCGCGCCAAAATTGCATCCACCATAAGTTACCTCGATCGTCCTTGCACAGAGTAGCCTTTCCCATATTAAGCGCCGAAGCATCTTCAGATAGATATTTCAGAACCGCTCAAAAAATAATCCTTTACAGAGTGCAGTCTAGACTCCGTAAAGGATGATAGTGACTTCTAGAGGTTGGAACAATTAGCCGCGAACCTTCACCTGAACATTTGCATTTTGCAAACCAGGACGTTTTGCAACAGCACTCAAAGTTTGCTGCACTGCATATTTTTGGTTCACAGAGGTCATCAGTTCTGCAAGGTTGTGCTTTCTCGCGACACCCCACAAATCTGCAACGATGCTATATGTACCATCTTCGTTGTGTACCCAACCAATGTCGTAGCTGCCATCCAACACAGCAACGATGTCAGCATGAACGCGCTGACAACCCATTCCCCGAACTTCAGTGTTCGTTTCAACGGTGAATCCGAGGTCACGCAACGAAGCTTTGAGCAGTTCGCCATCAGTGATCTTGCTGCGGAGTGTACTAAAGTGCGACATACGTTTATCCCTTGCTTAAATTGAGTGATCTTTACTTGTTCGTTAACGGTAGCAGCGTCACAGGAGCGCGACCGTCTATCTTAAGACTTCTTTTTTGATCTTAGGGCACACTTCTAGGCGCGAGGTTGAGTTATGTAACGATTTTCAGGGTTCGATTGTTCGTTAGAATTCAAGTGCTGTATTCGAGAAATTCACCAATGACCGTTACACAATCTCAGCAACGATCGATTCTTTCTTCGCTTTTACAATCTGACCTTAGCCCTAGTCCAACGTTTCAAGCGGCTTGGTTAACGGTGCGTGTATTGGTAGGTGCATTAATGATTCACAATGGCTTTAGTAAGTTGGCGGATGTGCAAGGCTTTGTAGATAATGTGATGACCGTAATTGGTTTTCCGTTCCCGGTGTTTTTTACTTACTGTGCGGCGTATGCGGAAATTGGATCGTCAATTTTATTGATCTTTGGATTTCTGACTCGAATTAGTGCTTTGTCACTCGCCTTTACGATGCTGATTGCGGTGTACTTTCACTTGAAGAAGACAGGACTGGATATTGGGCCTTTAGAAACGGCATCGCTTTATCTGTTGATCTATCTTTTGTTTACGGTAGGTGGAGGTGGAAATTACTCGATCGACCATTTGTTATCGAAAAATCGCTCTTAAAACGAATGGTCTAGATCAGTAAATCTGCAAAACCTCTTCAGCTTTGGAGATCTACGGGTCTAGACCATTTTTAATTTTTTGGATTGAACCGAAGGACTATTCTTCCTCTTCAAGTTCGATTTCTTCTTCAGTCTGCTCGTTCTGTGCTGCAATCTCTTCTAATGCTTTTTGAATCCACAGTCTTGATAAATCAAGCAGGCTAATGCTATCAGGCACAGTCGTCATGAATTGTTTCCTCCTTCTCTATCTTAGAGAGTAGCGAACTCTGTCTAAGGTTTCATGATTAGATCTACCTACTGCAACATTTTTTCACAATTATTTAGCTTGCTTATAGTTAGTCTGGATCGATGCCCATCGATCGAAGTCGTTCTGCCAGTCGTTGCGCTTTCAATTCAGCATCTTCAGCGCGTGCTTCTGCCGCTTCTGCTCGTTCGGCTCCAGTGGGGATGACGGTTCCATTGCGATCGCACCATCGCAACCAGACCCGATTCAACTCATCTTCAAATTGCCCTTCCCACAGTGTCAAGCCAACTCTCGCAGCATTCAACCAAACAGATTGACCCACTTCACGAATTCCTTCATTGGAAGTTAATTCAGTATAACCATCGGCTGAAATTGCCCAAACTCTTAACAGCGCACCCTTCATTTCATCCTGACCCTGAATCTGCTGAAGCGGATCGAACACAACATAGTAGGGCACTTTAATTTGAGCGTAAATTTCTTTTTTGCTGACGATCTTTCCTTTCTGTCGCGATTTTCGACTGAGAATTACCTCGTCCCCTTCTTGATTAGACACAACCTCGATACAAACTTCTGGAACTTTGCCAAACTCCCAGACAAAGTACGATCGATTGCGCTTTTGAGAGAAGTCTTCAGGATATTGAACTCCTAAACTCAACATTGCATCAGGCACGATCGGATCAACTTTGAGTTGATAGAACAGCCCAACATTCGCGGTTGCGAGGAATGGAGCAGGTAACGCTTTAGCACTACAGAGGGGTTCGACCAATAGACGCTGCTGTTTTTCGGATTGAATGTTGTCCACCGGGGTATCGTCCTCAGTCACCAGATGGCTGATATCAAGCTCAGAAATGGCTTCATCGTTTACAAGTTGTTGAGTCATGAGAATCACCCAATTCGGTGCTTCAATTGGTGCTTCAATTATGGATCAAACTCCAAATAAAAAAGGGGAAGTGGTAAGCTTCCCCCAGCTAACTATATGCGGATGGCGAGACTCGAACTCGCAAGGCAATGCCACACGCACCTCAAGCGTGCGCGTATACCAATTCCGCCACATCCGCCTAAGCCTTAACTAGAATAACAGAGAAGTGGCGATTTCGCGAAAAAATTTCCAAAATCGCGAATTTTGTCATTTTGATAGGGTCGATCGCACAAGTCAAATTTGATCAAGGCAGTATACTGAAACGCGGTACACTCAGACCTTATTAACTTCCAGAGAATTTTTCATGTCGTTTCACGCAACGTTAGATCAATTGATCGCGATCATTGGTGCAGCTCCTCAGAATTTACCGAACTTGGATGCTAAAGGGATTACAACCGATACGCGATCGATTCAACCAGGTGAAGTTTTTCTGGCGTTGCGGGGTGAGCGATTTGATGGACATGATTTTGTCCGATCGGCAATTGAACAAGGTGCGATCGCGGCAATTGTCGATTCTCAGTTTGAAGCGGGTGATTTACCTGTGCTGATCGTTCCGGATACCTTGAAGGCGTATCAATCGATCGGGCACTGGTGGCGCAAACAGTTCAACATTCCAATCATTGCCATTACTGGATCAGTTGGAAAAACGACGACTAAAGAACTAATTGCAGCAGTTTTATCAAAATACGGAAAGGTACATAAGACACAGGCAAACTATAACAATGAGATCGGAGTTCCGAAAACGTTATTGGAACTGGATTCGGATCATGATTTTGCTGTGATTGAAATGGGGATGAGAGCGTTAGGAGAAATTGCCCTGTTGTCTCAGATTGCAAGTCCTGATCTTAGCGTGATTACGAATGTGGGAACAGCGCATATTGGGAGATTAGGATCGAGAGAAGCGATCGCACAAGCAAAATGCGAACTACTTGCAGAAATGCCGAAAGAGTCGATCGCAATTTTGAATCACGATAACCCTTTGCTGCTTGAAACAGCGAAAACAGTTTGGCAAGGGAAATCGATTACTTATGGATTGCAGGGCGGCGATTTGCAAGGTGAATTGATTGATACTGAAACGCTCAAAGTTGGAGCAGAGCAATTTCCGTTACCGCTTCTGGGTGAACATAATGCACTCAATTTTCTAGCAGCATTGGCAGTAATTCAAGAGTTGAACTTAGATGCTTCTAAGCTTACTTCAGGTATTGAAGTGGAATTACCAGGCGGACGGGCGAGAAGATATGAACTATCAAATAATGTCGTGATTCTCGATGAAAGCTACAACGCGGGATTGGAATCAATGTTAGCTTCATTGAAATTGCTGTCTCAAACCGAAGGCGATAGCTCCGCTGCCCACGGTGTTCGCAGAATTGCAGTCCTTGGAACGATGAAAGAGTTGGGGGACTGGTCGATTCAATATCATCGCCAAGTTGGGGAACAGGTGAAAGAGTTGAACCTCGATCGATTATTAATCCTAGCTGACCCCGATGAAGCGGATGCAATGGCGATCGCAGCTTCTCCAATACCGACTGAAACTTTTACCACGCATACAGAAGTCATCGATCGATTAAATCATTTGATCCAACCGGGGGATCGACTGTTGTTTAAGGCTTCTCGTGCGGTTGGACTCGATCGAGTTGTCACTGCTCTACTTCCGTCTAAATAAATACTTCATGCCGCTTCCTATTCCCGACTTTATTTGAATTTCCTACTTTTAGTCGATCGTTCCCTATCCCTTGCGAAAGATGATGATCACTCTATGGATAGGCGATTCTGGCATCTAAAGTAGTGTTTCAAATTGACAGCCTCACTGACACATTCACTTGTGTCGGGCGAAGTCTGATGAGGGAATTTCTATGAGTCAAGTCACAAATTTAACATGGGAACTCGGTCAGATCCTGGCACAAGTTCCACTCGATCGAGGCGTGATTAGACCGGAGGATGCCGCTTTGGTGTCTTCTGGTCCTCGATTTTTTGTTGCTCTAATTTCAGGAATTGTATTAGCATTTGCGTTCCAATTGCTGTTCACAAACCTATCCGTAGCAGCGGGTATCTCGTATCTGGGACACTCCTCGGATGATCATCACGATTCACATCATTCCAGTCGTCAGGGTGGCGGAACGATTAAAAAGATCGGGCTTGCAGTCGGACTCTGGACATTGATCACCGTGACGATTTCACTGTTTATCGCGTGTCTATTGGCGGTGAAATTGAGCTTGCTCGCAACGGCAGGTTTGGGTGCGATCGTCGGTCTCGTGATTTGGGCAGCATATTTCACGCTGCTTGTTTGGGTCAGTTCGACAACCGTTGGATCGCTCATCGGTTCTGTGGTGAACACTGCAACTTCTGGATTTCAAGCGATCGTTGGAACGGCAACCGCAGCACTTGGAGCTAAAGCTGTTAATCAGCAAGTGGTTTCGACCGCAGAAGCAGCAGCGGCAGCGGTTCGACGCGAATTGGGATCTGCGATCGATCCAGGAAATATTCGCGATTCCCTTGAAGACTACATCGATCAGCTCCGTCCTGCACAAATGGATCATGGTCGTGTTCGGCGTGAACTCGAAAGTTTAGTCAACGATCCAGAACTGCAAAATATTGTCGGTGGAGGTTCACCCGCAGAAGTGATGGATCGTCTGCGGAATGTCGATCGTAATACGTTCCTGCGATTGATCAGCGAACGGACGGACTTATCAAAGCGTGATGCAAATCGGTTAGTCGATCAGTTGGATTCGATTTGGAAAGAGACGATCGGACGCTATCAACAGCGCAAAGATCCGACTCAAGAATTAGTCGAGTATTTGAAAACGGTTCAATCCGGTCAAGTCAATGTGAATGATCTGAATCGTCGTTTGGATCAATTGACTGAAGAATTGCGTCGTCAAGGTCAAATGTTGCAGAACACGCAGCAAGATCAAATGTCTGGAATGCGGGATGCGTTCTCGAATTTGGCACAGCAACAAGGATCGAAGCAAGACCAGCAACCGAGCTTAATCGATCGAGCTGTGCAAATGGGCATGTCCACATTGATGGGAACTGTTTTAGGACGGACTGATCTACAAGATCTGGATGTTGAAAAGATCATCGGACAGATTCAATCGGCGCGTGACAAAGTAATGTCTGGCGCACAGAAAGCTACTCAGCAAGTCTCATCTAGTTTTAGTCCGATTAAAGCTGATGTCGAGAACTATCTGTTAAATACCTATTCTTGGCACTTTAACCGGGAGACATTGAATAATGAATTCCGCGAAGTTCTTTATGATCCTGAAGCTGATCCAGGTGCAGTTCGTCGTGAACTGGAACGCTTAAATCGTGGTGATTTCGTCAATCTCTTAACTCAGCGCGGAGATTTACCTGCTGCACGAGTGGCTGAGATTGCAGATCAACTCGAAACCATTCGTACCTCCATTCTTAGTCAAGTTCAACTGGCTGATGAACATGGAGAAAGTTCTGATCTTCGTAGTCGTGTTGAAAACTATCTGCGGAACACCCAAAAAGATGAACTCAACCCGGATGCGATCGAGCGCGAAGTTTCATTGCTGCTCGAAGACCCCGAAGCTGGCTACGATGCTCTGAAGAATCGCTTAAGTCATTTCGATCGCGATACTTTGGTTCAATTGTTAGGGCAACGTCAGGACATGACTCCTGAAGAAGCCGATCGCATTGTTAGCCAATTTGAAAGCACGCGCGATCGAGTTCTCGGTTCGGCTCAAGAAGCACAAAATCGTGTTCGATCGGAAGCAGAAGCACTCCGTCTGAGAGTTGAATCTTATTTGCGGAACACCAACAAATCTGAACTTGATCCAGAAGGTATCAAGCGCGATTTCCGCACCTTATTAGACGATCCACAAGCGGGAACGGCTGCACTCCGGGCGCGTTTGAGCCACTTCGATCGCGATACTTTTGTCCAATTGTTGGCACAGCGTCAGGACATGACTCCTGAAGAAGCCGATCGCATTGTGAATCAGCTTGAAGATGTTCGTCATAACATTCTTCACGCGCCGCAAATGGCAGTTCACACGGCAAAAGATCAAGTGGATCATGTCACGGCAACGATCGAACAAATTCTTCGCAATACACACCGCGAGGAACTCGATCCAGAAGGGATTAAGCGCGATCTGAATGTCTTGCTGAATGATCCGCAAGCAGGGGCATATCGTTTAAGAAGAAGACTGTCTCAAGTCGATCGCGAGACGATCATTAAACTGTTGGCACAACGTCCTGATCTGACCGAAGCTCAGGCGAACCAACTGGTCGATCAAGTGATGTCTTCGATTCGGAGTGTGGTACGTTCTCCCCGTCGTTTGGCTTCGAGAACTCAACAGCGAGTGCAAACTTTCCAATCGACCTTCGAGAACTATCTGCGGAATACGCACAAGGATGAACTCGATCCCGATAGCATCAAGCGCGATCTGCAATTGCTCTTACGCGATCCAAAATCTGGCTTTGGTAGTTTGACCGATCGCTTATCGCACTTCGATCGCTCTACGATCGTGGCATTGCTGGCTCAACGCAATGACATGACCGAAGCAGAAGCAAACCGGATTGTCGATCAAGTCCTCTCGGTGCGTGAACAATTCATGGCACAAATCCATGCAATCCAGCATCGAATTCAAAGTGTGATTGATGGCATCTTCGATCGCATTCGGAACTATCTGAATTCGCTCGATCGACCGGAACTGAACTATGACAGCATTCGCACTGATGTTCGTACCATGTTTCACGATCCGCAGGCAGGCTTTGAGGCATTGCGCGATCGATTAGGTCACTTCAATCGCGATACTGTGGTTGCACTGTTAGCTTCTCGTGATGACATTTCTGAAGCGGAAGCCAATCGGATTGTCGATCAAGTGGAACATGCGAGAACTTCGGTTCTACGTCGGGCAGAACGGATTCAAACTGAAGCACAACATCGGTTAGAAGAAGTGAAGCGGCAGGCGAAGAAGCAGGCGGAAGAGACTCGTAAGGCAGCAGAGACAGCGGCTTGGTGGTTGTTTGGAACTGCTTTAGTGTCGGCGGGTGCAGCAGCATTGGCAGGGGCATTGGCAGTTGGATGGTAGGGCTTCGGTGCAGTCGGCTAATGCCCCCTAAATCCCCCAATTCTGGGGGACTTTGAAGGGAAGATCGCTTAGAAGCAACATGGAAAGATCCTGGTAGAGAATGGTCTATCAGGGTCTTTTTGTTTGAGCGATCGACCATTTCTCAAAAATAAAACGAATTCATCAATTCAAATCTCTTTTTTGGACAGAATTGCTCGACCGCCAATGAGACCGCGATCGCTAAAGTGCAAATATCCACAGTAATCAGGACAAAAACATGCCCAACAAAGCAAGACAATCCAAAGCACTGATCAAAGCACAAGCACGAATTCAGGGCATGAAAAACAATGGCGCATCCGTCGATTTAGGCAATGGAATCTCCCTGCACAACTACGTTGCCAAAACCGAAGCACTCTGTCAAAAAGTCGAATCCTACAACGCTTTAATTCAAACCCTAGAACAAACTCGGCAAGACATTGCTCAAGCCGAACAAGACCTCAACGACTTCAGCGAACACATCCTATTAGGAGTCGCAGCAGTTTACGGCAAACAAAGCAAACAGTACGAATCCGCAGGCGGCAAACGCAAACAAACCGGAGGCTGGGTCGATCGCAACTAATCCCACTCCAAATTCAACAAAAAGACCCAGGCAGCAATCTTTTCTCGCTCCTGGGTCTTTTTGTTAAACTTAACGCGATCGCAGTTCTCTCACAGCAGGAATTCGGGTGCAATTAACTTGCTTTTGAGCAGGACAATCAAATGCTCGATATGCTCATATTCATCGAGTTCGGCTTGCTCGATCGCAGTTAAATCTCCTGCCTTACTACGATCGAGAAGCAGTTTCAATCGCTCTTGCATTTCAGTAGACGGTTTGAACTCAGCAATTTGTTCAGGGGTGGGATTGTGGCTGATGAAATCGAGAATGTATCGATAGAACTGAGTTGGAATGGCAGGTTGGCGCAAACTCAATGCCAAAAGTTCAGGTAAGCGATCGCGAATTGCTTCAAGTTGTTCGGATAGCTCATCTG
>JADEXW010000791.1 GCA_015206935.1 Pseudanabaenaceae cyanobacterium LEGE 13415
CCGTTAACCTAAGCATGGAGGTCGCCCCCCATGCTCGGCTTCAAAACCGGACGTGAGAGTTTCCGCTCATCCGGCTCCTCTCCAGATTGACCCTTGGCATGGGTACTAAGCTGAGTTGAGAGATTGCCTTTTCCACCGTGTATTCGGTCGTGACAGCGACGGTGAATGGCTGTCAAGTTATCCATTTTGGTATTGCGATGGTTTCCATCGGTGTGATGAATTTCAATCGCATCATCCATGTGGAAGTGGAGTCCGCACTCAGCACATTTACCTTTCTGCCGTTTGATGGCAGTAGAGACTCTTGTGCTGATTCCGGGGTATGTACCCCGTCTTTTGCTCCAGTAAGTCCAGTTTCCATCGTAGGGGGATGCGGTTCCTTTGACTTTGATATGACGATGAATGGGTGTTTCAGCGTGACGTAGAAGTTTGAGAACTCCATCGCTGAACCTCCATCCTTCGCCTTTGTCAATGAGCCAGTATCGGTTCGCAATCCATCGTTTCCCTTTCTTGGGGTGTCTGAACTTTGCCCATCTCCAGAGTTTCTTCCACAGAAGCGCGTCCAGTTTGGAATAGATGTCCTTGCTGACGACGGTTGCGTAGTAGTTACTCCATCCGCGAATTGCAGGATTGAGGTCACTGATGATTCTCATTTGAGGGGCAGCTTTAAGCGATTCAATATGCTTCGCTATCTTTTGATACTGAGCTTTGACATTCTTTTTGCTTGGCTTGATAAGCGTTTGAAACCCAGTTAATTTGCCATTGTTCTTACCGCTATTTGTCTTGCCTGTGGGATATGATCTGATGTTGAATCCAAGAAAATCAAACCCTGGCTTCTTATCCAATGAAGGATTTAGCGTATGAACGATTTGGGTTTTGCTAGGTTTTAGTTCCAGCCCTAATGCGGTCAACCATGTTGAAATCAAGGATTGACATTCCTCGACTACTTTGAGGTCGGGATGAAGAACCACAAAATCATCGGCATAGCGAATCAATTGTGGCTTCCAGTTTTGTCCGTTTCTCCGTTCGGGGTACTGGCTGAGAACAAACGTTTCAAGTCCGTGTAGCGCAATATTTGCGAGTAATGGGCTGATTACTCCTCCTTGCGGGGTTCCTTCGAGTGTGGGGAATAGATTACCTCCATCCATCACACCCGCTTTGAGCCATCCTCGAATGACTCGACCCGCAAGAGAGAAGGTGTTCATCTTTTTCAGCAGTTCTTCATGGCTGATTTTATCGAAGCATTGAGCAATGTCGGCATCCAAGACGAATTTGGACTTCTGAGCAATTGCCGTAAAAATTGCTTCGACTGCATCGTGGGCGGAACGTCCTGGTCTAAAGCCATAGGAATTTGGCTCGAATTTTGCTTCCCATTCTGGCTCAAGTGCCATTTTGAGAAGTGCCTGTAATGCTCGGTCGTGCATGGTCGGGATACCCAGAGGACGCTTTTCAGCTTTACCAGGCTTGGGAATCCAAACTCTTCTAACCGCTCGACTCTTGGACTCAAAATCCATTGAGTTGATTAGTTGGAATCGTTGTGCTGGTGTGAGGGATTTAACCCCATCAACTCCGGCTGTTTTCTTTCCCTGGTTGTCCTGTGTCACCCGTCTAGTTGCCAAGCATTTGGCATACCAGGACTTCATCAGAAGCCGTTGGAGTCTGTGAACTCGTTTGACATCTCCACTTTGCGAAGCTCGATAAATTCGACGTTGGAGCTTAAAAACTTTCACCTGAAGTTTCTTCCAGGGAATGTCTTTCCATTCATACCTAATCGGGTTTAGCGACTGGCTCATGACGTTTGTACTCTACTAATGGACTTCATCGTTCAATCTGTAGTGGTTACGTCTGCGTATCCTTGGCATTACCCAAGGCATTTGCTTCTTAACCAATCCTGCCTTCTGGGGTATTCGGTTTGACACCTACTCTGGGGTATCGACCTCCACCAGAGAACCATCAGAAGGTTATCTCGTTCCCAATGTTCGTTTGGCGTTAGGGTTAGGATTCCACTGTTCTCCGGGTTGCTGAGATTTCTCTCTGGGTGAGTGTTGCACAGACACGTTTTGTACAACCAGCAGCCGTTACCTTTTGGTCAAGCCTATCAGCCTGATTTGGCTTGGTTCTGATGACGGAGAGTTAAACGTAGATTCGTTTTCCTATCCATACCTAACTGTGCTAGAAGGGATTTCCGATTTAGGCTATCAGATACCTCCATTCCATCCCGCTTCATCCTTTGAGAGTCAGTCGTCAGATGGGGATGTGCTTTCACCTTGTCACCACAAGGGGTCAGAATTACACTGACAC
>JADEXW010000176.1 GCA_015206935.1 Pseudanabaenaceae cyanobacterium LEGE 13415
CGTCTGAGCGCTTCTGCACGAGTCGGCGCTTTCTGAAGCTGGATATAAAACTCACTCATGAGCGCTAATGTTCCAACGTCGGAAACTTGCCACAAGCTTCCCATGACGGAATGCACTCCTGAAGCTGCCGCAAGTCCAGTAAATCCGAGTTCAGCCTCAACACTATCGATCGCAGTTTCACAAGCACTCAACACTAACAGATACAAAGCAGGATTTGACCAAGCGATCGAGGACATTTCACTCAGCTTAATCGGTCGATCCCAGAGCTGAATATAAGATCGATCGGGCTTTCCTGGATTAAATTCTGCATGGGTAGCTAGATGAACAATTCCAGCTTGAGTGCGCTGTCTTTCTCGCAGCAATCGTTCTAGGGTGAATTCTTGATTGAGAAAGCGTTTCCCTTTCCAAAACTGTTCACTGACGAGTTGTAGTTCAGTTGGAACGGCTGGCAAAGGTTCTCGATCGCGAAAATAATCCGCTCCCATTGCTAACACCGATTTCGTTGCAAGAGCGTGAATATTCCGATTAATCAAAGTCACGCTGGGAATCATCGAAACCGTGTAACGATCGATAATAAATCCGCGATCGTCTGCCATTGCCGCGATCGGAGCCGTTCGTAATCCTTCATCCAAACAGTAAATAAGACCTAGAATTCCTTGGTGCTGTAACTCTGGCTCTAAAGGTTGAACTAACCATTGATAAAGCTGCTTTGAAAGTGCCAGATACCCTTCGTCTTCAACATCAGAAACCGCTAATCGAAACAGTTTTGCTTGTTGTGCCACTTGAGCGCGAGTTGTAGAAGTCGAGTAGCGAATGGCTCGCCCTGTGGAAGTCACAAAAATCAACTCTAATCGATCGCTTTCTTGTTTGATCTGCGATCGTAGTAAGGGTGTAATCGGTTCAACCTGATCGGTTAACACTTCTCCAGACTTCGGAGCAGGTGTAATTGCATTCGGCACAAAAATTGCATAGATAATCCCCGATCGTATTCCTTTGATTTGTTGTGCTTTCGCCAGCATGTCTTGAATATCTTGCAGGGTTGCCGCTCTGGGCAGTTCAAAGCCGTAGTAATCCGCGTACTCCTGAGACAGCGATCGCTCGAATTCAATCACGGTTGAGACAGTCTGTTGAGTTTCGGTGTTTGCTTTAGGAATGCTACTGGCTGGGAGTTCAAGCAGTGGAGTAGATGAATTATCTGGAGCAGGTGGATCAATCGGAGTAGGCGGAATGATTGGCTGAATCGGTTCAATTGGGGGAGGTGCGGGAATGGGCGGAATGGGAGTAGACTCGAATGCACCAATATCGATCGTAGTATCTTGAATCCGAGGACGACCTGCCTGATCCAAGCTAGAAACATTGAGATTGCTGCCTCGATTCAGGGCAGGACTGTTTGACAATAGTGCATGAGTTAAAGTTAGTCCACCATTATTTGCGAGTGGAGCGAGATTTGCAGCCATCGGATTCGATCGAGTTCCAACCAAGGTACTAACTGTAAATCCAGTACTCCCATCACTGATACCGATGAGATTATTACCAAGATCATCGAATAAGCCTGTCACATCGGAGTTTAAACGATTTTCAACGATCGTGTTTCTCAGTCTGACTGTTCCAGCTAAGTTAAAAATGCCACCTGTATTGTTCGCGATCGTTGTACTCTGAAGCTCTGTCACACCATTGCTAGCAAAGATTCCGCCGCCCTGATTGGCGGTATTTCCAGAGAGTGTTGTATTTGATAAATTGGCTGTTGCAGTGCTAAAAAGTCCGCCACCCTGAGTGGCTGTATTGTTGAAAAACGTTGTTGCTGTAATCCCTAATCGTCCTAGGTTAGCAACTCCGCCACCGTTAGCTGTACTGATATTATCTGTGATCGTTGTTCCTGCAATGGTCGCTGATCCTGCATCTCCGAGTGATCCTGGATCAATAAACAATCCGCCACCATTTACAGCAGAATTTCCAATCAAGCGACTATTCATCAAATTGACATTCCCGATCGTATAAATGCCGCCACCGTTTCCACTAAAACTCGTATTGTTCCGAATAATCGTATTTTCAATTCGGCTTTCTGCACTAATATAAAGCGCTCCTGCATCACCCGTAGAGCGATTATTGCGAATTTCGCTATTCGTGATGTTTAGAGTAGAACCCCGATCGCTTAAGATTGCGCCCCCTTCGCCATCCGCACTATTCTCTTCTATTAATGTTTGATCAATGTTGATCGCATTTGGGAAAAAACTATCGATCGCGCCGCCCGTTTGCGATCGATTTCCTAAAAAATGGCTGGTTGAAATATTGAGAATGCTAGCTGTACCATAAGTATGAATCGCGCCACCACCGGAATTAGAATAACCAAGCGCAGCGTTTTCTCGAAATCGAGTTTCACGAATCTCAGTGATTCCAGCCGTATCGATCGCGCCTCCAAGTGCAAATGCTTGATTTTGCAAAAATTCACTATTCTGCACAGTAAGACGAGACTCAGGCGAAATACTAATTGCACCCCCTCGATAAGCAGTGTTTCGCTCAAACGTTACCCCTGAAATTGAAATCTGAGGAGTAGAGCCTAAAAGACTAAAACTCGCGATCGCGCCTCCTGCATTTCCAAAGTTATTACTGGTTGAATTATTAACAAAACGACCTCCCGCGACAATCAAACTACTACTGTTAGAAACTGCACCTCCCACACCGGTATTTGCCTGATTTCCAGCAAAGTTGCTGTCTATAATTGTCAGTGTTACATCATTCGCGATCGCACCTCCATTGATATATGCTGTATTGTTGTTGAAATTACTATCTGCGATCGTGGCTGTTCCAGCAAGATTAGACACTGCACCTCCATACTCTGCGGTTCCTGCATTAAAGGTCGTTCTCTCGATCGTCAAGCTTCCACGATTGCGAATTCCGCCTCCTGCAAAGACTGCTTGATTCGCATTGAAGGTACTATCAAAGAGTGATGCTGTTCCAAAGTTGTGAAGACCGCCGCCCTCAAAGGCAGCGTTGTTTCTCACCGTCACATCCCGCAAGACAAGATTGCCAAAATTGAGAATTCCGCCTCCTGGTTCTCCCGGCGCTGTTCCATCTGCGATCGACACACTTCTAAGCGTCACCAGTCCGCCCGGAGCAACCTCAAGCACTCGCGTTGTATTGTTACCCGTAAGAATCGTGTTTGCGGAATTGTTGCTGCTAATCGTGAGATTTCTGTTTGTTGAAACCTGCAACGGTGTTCCAGCGGTGGTGTAAGTTCCAGCACCTAAATGGATGTTAATGGGCCCACTTCCAGTTCCGATCGCATCGATCGCATTTTGAATCGAGACTGCTGAAAGATTGGAAAGTGGTGCAACTTGATTTAAGTTAAAGACCAAAAAATTGTTCCCACTAAGATTGATTTGAGCGTTGTTTGCTCTAAAGAACTGTCTTGCAGTCAAGGTTAAAGAGGCTTGTGAGCCAGTCTGAGTGATGGAACTGAGCAAAGTAATATCACCGTTTCCACCCGTTCCACCCGCAGTAGTAATGGTAACAAAGGTACTGTTATTTAACGCGGCTTCAATCGTTGCAGGATCGATCGTTGCTCCCCCAGTCGGTGGATCAAATACACCGCTTGATAATGTTCCGGTTCCTCCTGCAACGATCGTAATATCAGACGGATCAATCAACCAAGTTCCGCCTACTGCACTAATTCTGGCTTGAGAAACATCTAAGGTTTGCTTGCTCGAAGTTTCAATCAATCCATTGTTAGCCGTGATCGAACCATGAAAGCGAGTGGCTTGATCTGACCAAAGAATGACATTTCTTCCTTCGATCTGAGTTGCACTGTTACCAAATAGAAATTGCGATCGCGGAAATGCTCCCAACCCTTGTCGATCGCCCCCAATCCGAATCGATTCCCCTAAAATATTGGCATCAATCAATCCAATGCGATCGCCCACGATTTGAACATTCGAGCCAGAGATATTCCCACTGACGATCGTAGTTCCCATCTGCGTTAATGTTGGAATTCCATCTCTGATGGTGGCTTGTGTTGCGCTTTGTAGTTCTCCACCTGTTAAGAGTTCTGGTAAAGTTCGCGCGGCAATATCACTCGAATTCGGAATCTCCAAGCTTAATAAACTACCCTCCGGAGTCACACGAATCGATCGACGATTTGGAACAGCCGCGATCGAAACTGTCTGCCCATTCAAAGTTCCAATATTCAGCACTGCTCCACCAAATAGCGAAACATTCTGCCCCGCTATCAAGTTCCCTGCATTAAAAATTCCGCCCGATGTTCCAAATTCAAAATTCGCTGGAGTCCCAATCAAGTTAGCGTAGTCATTCGAGCCAACTGCATTAAATTCGCTAGACCCAATCCCAATCCGACTCGCAGTTGTCGCCGTAAACGATCCAGGCACATCAATTCGAGCCGTTGCCCCAAACAGAATTCCCGCTGGATTCATCAACACCAAATTGGCGTTTCCGTTCACCTGAAGCAAGCCATTAATTCTCGACGGTTCACCATTGATCACCCGACTGAGAATATTTTGGATTGCAGGATTCGCGAAAAAAGTTGCCGTCTGATTCGCATCTAAATTAAAGCGATCGAAGCTATGAAATAAATTCGTTCCTGCCTCAATCCCGCCCCGAATCTGAATTTGTTGACCCTGCGGAAGCGCGATCGTGCTACTTCCCGCCGCAGGCACAATCTGAGCAAAACTGGGAGCAGGCATCAAGAACAGTAGAGCAGCGATTCGAGCAAGAGATTTCATAACAGGGACTCAGCGAGCTTTGCTTTATTAATCGACACAGCCCCGCCAAATCCAACGATTTTGACTGCTCAAAATTGGGATAACTAGAGAAGCACACTCCGCTTTCTGTTGCCTTGCCCCTTATGGCTTCTAAGGTTCTGTCCCACGTCACTATGCTGGGACAAAAATGGCTATTCCAATACCGAGGAGCGCTCCTATCGGGCATCACGACCGCAGGCTGCATTTTTGCCATTCGCAGCATTGGACTCTTACAAATTCTTGAACTCTCAGCCTTCGATCGATTCATTCAACTCCGCCCCACCGAACCCCGTGACGATCGCATTGTTCTCGTCGGTTTCACTGAGTCCGATCTTCAAAAACTCAACAACTCGCACATTTCCGATCATGCCGTTGCCACTGTTCTAGACCGCATTCGAGAACAAAAGCCGCGTGCAATTGGGTTAGACCTCTATCGAAATTTAGCCACTCAACCGGGACACAATCGACTCAAACACCTTTTCCAAACCACTCCCAACCTCATCGGCATCGAGAAAGTCATCGGGAATGAGCAAGGCGATGCAGTTCCAGGAAATCCAGTCTTAGCTCTCTCTGAACGCATCGGCGCAAGTGACATCATTGCTGATATTGATGGACGAGTGCGACGGGCATTTCTTTTTCCCTCAACTGATCCCCCGATCGAGAGTTTCAGTCTCCGTCTCGCCCTCGAATATCTTGCCATTCAAGGCATTTCCCCAAATCCAAACGCTTCAGTTCTGCAACTCGATGAAGTAAAGTTTCTGCCCTTTTCCCCAAACGCAGGCGGCTATCTCAACGCCGATGCAGGCGGCTACCAAGTTCTTCTCAATCCCCGTGGTAACAAAGGCAAATTTCGGATGATTTCCGCCTGGGATGTGATGCAAGGCAACATTCCACCGACTATTTTTCGCGATCGTATTGTTCTAATTGGGGATGTCTCCGCTGGTGCATCTGATTTATTTTTCACATCCTACAGTAGCGCCTCTGGTTCCAGCCCTCAACCGATGTCCGGAGTCGAACTTCATGCAAATATCATCAGCCAGATCATCAGTGCAGTTCTCGATCGACGAGTGTTAATCCAACCCTTACCCGAATGGGCAGAATGGAGCTTTATTCTCGGCTTAACAACGATCAGCGCCTGGTTAAGTGTCCGACGGGATTCGTTCTTCTCCAAAATGGGCTGGACAGTCTGTTTGATCATTAGTTCAGTTGCAACCTGTTATGGTTTAATGCTGGTCGGTTGGTGGGTTCCGATCGTACCGGGCGCAGTTGCGATCGGGATGGCAGCTATGATCGGAATGACGATCGAAGCACAACGATTGAACATTTTATCTATGCAAGATAGTTTGACGCAGTTAGCAAATCGTCGATCGTTTGATGAAGCATTAGGACGCGAATGGGAACGGGCTTGGCGTTCCCATTCTCCTCTTGCTGTGATTCTCTGTGATGTGGACTATTTCAAGCGCTATAACGATACGTATGGTCATGCGTCTGGCGATGACTGCTTACGAAAAGTGAGTGCCGCCATTTGTCGATCGGTCAAACGATCGGTTGATATCACTGCACGATACGGAGGCGAGGAATTCATTGTATTGTTGCCAAATACAAATGCAAAAGGAGCAGTGATTGTTGCAGAACGCATTCGATCGGAAGTCGAATCGATGCAATTAGAACACAGTGGTTCACAGATTTCGCCGTTTGTCACACTCAGCTTAGGAGTTTCTAGCATTGTTCCCTCTTCAAGCATCACTCCAAAAGTTTGGATCGAAGTCGCAGACATGGGACTGTATGAAGCAAAGCAAGCTGGGCGAAATTGCGTTGTCCTCAAAGAGTTCATTTCTGATCTGTAATCAGTTGCATCAGGTCTTCGTCGGTATCTCGATCGACGCTGGATGTACCATATGAAATGTCCGAATGCAGCAATACTTTGACTATCACAGGGAAGTTTGACACGGTTATTTGATGAAATATGCGATCGCACTAGGCAGTAATTTAGGAGATTCTCGATCGATTCTAGAGTCTGCATTGAGTCGGTTAGAGCCTGTCATTGCTCGATCGTCTTGGTATCAAACGAAAGCAGTCACGCTTCCGAATAGTCCCCCTCAGCCTGACTATCTAAATGGCTGTGCGATTGTTGAGACGGACTTACAGCCTTTGGAACTGTTGGCGAAACTTCAGCAAATTGAAGCCGAATTTGGGCGCATTCGATACCAGCGATGGGATGCCCGTACTCTTGACTTAGATATTCTGCTCGTTGATGATGTAATATTCCAAACCGAGACCCTGGAGATTCCACATCCTCGGATGAGCGATCGCGCGTTTGTGCTTGTGCCTTTAGCGGAGATTGCCCCCGATTGGAAGCATCCTAAATTGCATTGTTCGATCGTGCAATTGCTTCGATCGATTGATGCTTCAGATGTGAAAAAGCTCTAGGCTCTTTTTGCCCTTCACCCTGATAGATTCATGCCCCTCGGATCAGAACCTCCCCAGCTTCTCAAACAGCGTCTTTTGTACAAAGGACGGAAGTTTAATTTTGAAGTGAATAGTCTCAGATTGCCGAATAAAGCGGAAGGTGATTGGGAATGTATTCGGCATCCCGGTGGCGCATTAGTGATTCCGGTTACGACTGATGGCAAGTTAGTGCTGGTAAAACAGTATCGATTTACAGTGCAGCGCCGATTGTATGAGTTCCCAGCAGGGACGGTTGAATTGGGAGAAGAGCCGATGGAAACCGTACAGCGAGAAGTTCAGGAAGAAACGGGCTACACCTCAGAGAATTGGAAAAAGCTGGGTGAGTTCTTTTTAGCTCCAGGCTATTCGGATGAAGTGATCTATGCGTTTTTGGCAACTGAAGCCACACCTGTTGAGAATCCGCCTGAGCAAGATGAAGACGAAGATATTGAGACAGTGTTAATGACTCCGCAAGAAGTTGAATCTGCGATCTACGCTGGAGATATTGCAGATTCTAAGTCGATTTCGAGCTTCTTATTGGCACGTCCACTGTTGTTTGATTAAGTTATGTCTGATTTGATCTTATTTTGGCATCGTCGAGATCTGCGGATCTCGGATAATCTCGGTTTGGCAGCGGCACGAGAACGATCGAATAAAATTGTCGGGGTCTTTTGTCTTGATCCCTTGATTCTCGATCGAGATGATGTTGCCCCTGCAAGAGTGAAGTATTTGATCGGAAGTTTGGAATCCTTACGGGAGCGCTATAAAGCAGCGGGAAGTGAGTTACTGATTATTCAAGCTGATCCGAAAGAAGGTATTCCGAAATTAGCTCGATCGCTGAATGCTTCAGCAGTCTTCTTAAATGAAGATGTTGAACCGTATGGACGCGATCGGGATCAGAACGTGATTGCTTCTCTGAATGCAATGGGAATCGAAACTCAAACGTTTTGGTCTCAATTGATGCACTCCCCTGAACAAATCAAATCAGGATCAGGGACACCTTATACGGTTTATTCACCCTTTTGGAGGAATTGGAGTCTTCAGAAGAAAACACCACCTGCTCCAGATCTAGCAGGCGTTGAAGGATTGACTGATGCAGAACGAGAACAAGCAGAAGGATTGATTCCGTTACCCAGTGCGAAAGATTTGGGCTATGTCTGGGACAATCCTTTGATGCTTGATCCAGGTGAAGCAGCAGCGCAAGAACAATTAGAAGAGTTTTGCTCGAATGCAATCTATTTGTATCAAGGTGAACGGAACTTTCCGGCTCATGCGGGAACTTCTTTGCTGAGTGCTGCTTTGAAGTTTGGTGTGATCGGAGTGCGATCGGTTTGGAATGCGATCGACGATGCAGCCCATCGCGGCGACACGGATGACATTCGCGTTTATCGTCAGGAAATTGCTTGGCGTGAGTTCTATCAACATGCGATGTATCACTTTCCTGAACTAGCAGACGGGGCTTATCGTAAGGTTTTGAAGGAGTTTCCCTGGGACAATAACGAGCAATATTTTCAGGCTTGGTGTGAAGGTCGAACGGGCTATCCGATCGTTGATGCGGCGATGCGTCAGATGAATGAAACGGCTTGGATGCACAATCGCTGCCGCATGATTACCGCAAGTTTTCTCACGAAAGATTTACTTGTAGATTATCGCTTGGGTGAAAAATACTTTATGCAGCGATTGTATGATGGCGATTTGTCGTCGAACAATGGGGGCTGGCAGTGGAGTACATCAAGTGGAATGGATCCAAAGCCATTGAGGATTTTCAATCCGGCAAGTCAGGCGAAGAAGTTTGATGCGGATGCCGAATACATTCGGGAGTTTCTACCAGAATTGCGGCATGTGGAAACCGAGGATTTGATTTCGGGCAAGATTTCCAAGGAGGAACGCGATCGAGCAGGCTATCCGAAACCGATTATTGATCACACTGTGCAGCAGCGGAAATTTAAGGAACGATTT
>JADEXW010000010.1 GCA_015206935.1 Pseudanabaenaceae cyanobacterium LEGE 13415
GGCACAATTCCCTTAGTTGCTGTTTTTCTGATTCAAGAGTTGCATCTGCTCTTAAAGCCTACCTTGATTGCAATTACTGATCGATCGATAACGCTTCGAGGAGTTTTAACGATCGCGGATCAAATCACAGCAGTACAAGGAACGACAAAAGCGTTTGAGTTCTACCAAACTGTGACTCATGACATTTCTCAAATCGAGACGGTTGCTTTGGGAAAAGATTGGCAAGGACAGTCGATCGCTCTGATCAAAACAGTAACCAGAGATTACTTCAGATTTGGCAAACATCTTTCAAGTGCGGAACAGCGTTGGCTTGTTCATGAACTCCAAACCTTTGTTCAATCTGCAAAACAACACCTTGAACAACAAGTACAAGAACATTCAGGGCAACAACAAAATACGAAACTTGCAGCTTTTGATCTCTTGTTTCAGCAAGGAATAATCGAGTACAAGGACAATCAGATTGAGCAATCTGCAACTTTGTTCAATGCAATTCTATTGCTCGATTCATTCTGTGCGGAAGCCTACAACAATTTGGGAGTGATTTATTATCAACAACAGCAATTCTCTGAGGCGATCGAGTCCTTCCAAACCGCTCTACAACTTGCACCAAGCTATTGGGCAGCTAGAACTAATCTAGCGATCGTCTATCAAACTCAAGGCTTGCACGAGAAAGAGATTGCAACCTATGGAACACCTTGCCCTGCGGGAAAAAATACTGGAGCCGATAAGTATACGCTGATCCTTCTTCCGCCGTGGCGTGAGAGTTTGGAAAGTGCGATCGCATCTCATCAAGTTCCACCTGCGGACGAGCCAATGATTGCTGCAAAACGCTACTGTGTTCACGCGGATTTATTGCAGTTTCAAGGAAATTTCACAGGCGCGATCGACATTTATCGCCATGTGTTGAACTTAGTGAAGCACGATCGTAAACAAACGGCTGATTTGTATGCTGATCTCGCTTGGGTATTCGCAATTACTTGCAATCACAAAGAAGCTCAACTCTGTTTACAAAAGCATTCTAAGATTGCTCCAAACGCAGAAAATCCCACAGTTCGCTATACAAAAGCTTTAATTAACTACCAACAAGGCAAGTTCTAATTCGGCATGGGGAACTCTAGGAGAGCATATTCTATTGCTTTCACCCGCCTATGATGCGCCGTTTATTGTTCATTGGACTGTGCGTGTGTAGCTTTTTGTTCTCAGTCTTGACCTTCCAAAGCACTGCGGCGGAACAAGGCACATTCGACTCAATTGTTCTCGATTTTCGTGATGATCTCACCGCAGAACAATTGAACGCCGAACTTCAGGAAATCAAATCGACCTACAACAACGCTGCTCAATTCAACAGTCAATTCTCTGAAGCAGATCATGTCTTTGTTCTTAAGGGAGACAATGCTGTGCTTCGCAAGCTGCAAAACTCTGATCTCAAGAACTATACCGAGTTCATTGAACCCAATTACATCTACAAAACAACCAGCAAACCGAATGATCCAGACTACGACAAGCAATGGAACTTTCAAGCAATCAATGTTCAGGAAAGCTGGAAACACACCAAAGGAAAAGGCACGATCGTTGCGGTAATCGATACAGGCATCAGCAAAGTAGCCGACCTCAATCAAACGAAATTCGTTGAAGGCTATGACTTTGTAAACGATCGAACTCAAGCGATCGATGATAACGGTCATGGAACTCACGTTGCTGGAACCATTGCCCAATCCACTAACAATGGAATCGGAGTTGCGGGAATCGCCTACGAAGCTAGTTTAATGCCGCTAAAAGTCCTTTCATCTTGGGGAGGCGGGACAGTCGCAGACATCGCAGAAGCCATTCGCTGGGCGGCTGACAATGGCGCAAACGTGATCAACATGAGCTTAGGTGGTGGTGGCGAAAGTAAACTAATGCGGGAAGCGATCGAGTATGCTCACAGCAAAGATGTCACGATCGTAGCGGCGGCTGGTAACTCGAATCGAAGTACGGCTGAGTATCCCGCGCTCTATCCGCATGTGATCGCCGTGTCTGCTTTCGATGCGTTACAGGCAAAATCATTCTACTCGAACTATGGAGGTGGAATTGATATCGCGGCTCCAGGTGGATCGTTCGTTCTTGCCCAACAGCGCAAGGGTGGCATTCTGCAAAACACGATCGATCCGAGAACCGGAGAATCAGTGTTTGAATATTTGCAAGGAACCAGCATGGCAGCTCCTCACGTTGCAGGAGTCGCCGCATTGATTCATTCTTTGGGAGTGCATGAGCCAGATCAGATTGAAAAGATCTTGAAGAAAAGTGCGATCGCTATGAAAGAAGATCCTCAAAACTTCTACGGTGCAGGGAAACTGAATGCGAAAGCTGCGGTCGCCTTAGCACTCAAAGAACGTCCTTTCTTCTGGTGGTTCTCTCCGAAGCTTTGGAGCGGATTTGTTGGAACACGCATCTGGTTTGATGGCAATGCGTTTAATCTTGGATTGAAGCTGTTAATGCTTGGAGTTGCGATCGTGCTTGCTCAAGTCTTCTGCAATCCCTCACAAGGTCGCTGGTCACTCTATTGGGGCTTGCTGTTTGGTAGCTGTGGATTGTTCTTCTTACGCGGCATCTTCGTTGCTAATCTACCTCAGTTTCCCTTGCGTCTCTTAGGTAGCTCGATTCCCGAATTAGTTGGAACAGTGCTGAACTCTAATGCACTCAATCCAATCTCTGCAAGCGTCCTGATTCCATTCCTGCTGTTGGCATTGTTTCTAGGTCATCCCTCTTGGAAATGGTTCGCGATCGGTTCAGGTTTCGGAGTTGCAGCTTGTTTAGCGGTGAGTGCCGTCGTTGCTCCAGAGATGCAATGGTTCGGTACTAGCATTGTCGCCCGGAGCTATTTAGGCGTAAATGCGCTACTGGCTCTCGGTCTTGCAATGTTAGCAGTTCGCGAATAACCTTATTCGTCGATCGACTTTCTGCTGCATGAATGGTTCTCTTCAGAGGGAATTCATGCAGCAGATTTTATTTTGATCATTGTTTGTGCCTTAGTCTTGATGTTCTTGTAGCCAGATTTCTAGATCCTCTAACTTTGTGAATCGTATTAGTGCTAACCCAAGCGATTCCAGTTGTTCAACAGAAAGATTGTCGATCGTGTTTTGAAGTGCGGTAGAAATTTCACCAAACAAACTATTTAGCTGTCTGCTCACAAGCGAAAGCTCGCCTTCTCGTTTTCCTTCTCGTTTTCCTTCTCGTTTTCCTTCTCGTTTCCCTTGTTCAATGCCTTGTTCCATCCAACTAGTGACAATCTCCATAATTTCCTCGCGCTCAACTGGTTCAATTCTAGCAATCTCAGCTTGAAAAGCTTGCTGTTCCTGCGCGTTCAATCTCAAATAAGTATCAATAAATCCAGAAATCAGCCGGGTACGAGCTGGATCAAGCTTTAGAGTTGCCAATACCCGAAGGCACTCAGCTTTTACTCTGGGACGATCTTCAACAGCAATTCGCATTTTAGACATTAATGCTGCTGCAACTGGATTCGGTTGACTCAGAAAATCCCGCCAATTTAGTCGATTGAGTTGTACAGAAGCAAAATTGAACTCTAGAACCTTTAAGTTCGGAAACTCCACTCTATGCTGATGGGGTTCTTCACGGGAAGGATCATCAAACGAAAAGACTACAATTGGGTACACCCGCTGAAGATACTTCTGATACAACCTAGCGAAATAGAAAAACATTCGCCTTGTAAAATTAGCCTCAGCGGAAGATTGCGCCTCAATATGTACAAGAATTGCGGCATCTTCTCCCGCCAATTGCACTTCAGCAAGTAGATCAATAATCTTTTCGTCTCCAGAGGTGAGATCAACAAAGTATTCTTGCTGCAAAAATCGAATGGAATCGGGAGTAATTGCATTCGCTACCTCTGGTGCAAAGAGTTCGAGAAATTCAAGGAAGAAAGTTGAAATCAACTCTTTGAATAAGCGATCGTGGTCAATCATTGAATTGGTTTAAATTCTGTCTAGGAATCATAGTAAAACAGAACACATGCTCTGATATGGTTAAATTACTATACGGATAAATACAATCTAAATCGTCTATTTTCTTGTCGTGCCTGACTTATGATTCTCTCCATTGCTTCTAGCTCATAGATTACAGATCTAAAGTCTTGCTCTTCATCTGAGCCATTGTCTGAGTCAGCACTAAATTCAGGCTGACAAGCACGAATACGATCTAATAGTCCGCGAACAGTAACTAAGCCAACCTTTGCTAGAGTCCACTGAGGCTCAATAGTCCATAGTAGACTTCCTTGGTAATACCAGGCTCCATCAATAAATTCACTTTCTGACTCAAATTCAGCCATATCTTCTTCGCCAAAAGCAGTCTCATCACGAGTCATGCTGATAAAGCTAGTAAGTGGCTCAACTTCTAATTGCTTGGCGATCGCATCTAGTTCTTCAAGTCGATGCGGAATTGACTTCCAATCTGGGCTTGAGCGTTTCAATGAGTAGTATTTATCGTAGCCTTCTAATACAGGAATTAACTGAACACCCATTGTTTTTCTCTGTGTAAACCAGCTTTAATAGCAGTGTACAACAGTACTCCTTCCCCAAATCCGTCAAAATCCTAAAGCCTTTCGCATCTGCTGTAAATCTATCTGATAATAAACAACCGACTGTTTTCGAGGTTGCCTTATGAGCTATCGCATGAATCGCCGCGCCTATGCTGAAACCTTTGGGCCAACGGTAGGCGATCGAGTCCGTCTGGCTGACACTGAGTTGATCATCGAAGTGGAACAAGACCTGACGACCTATGGTGATGAAGTTAAATTTGGTGGTGGGAAGGTAATTCGCGATGGTATGGGACAATCTCCAATTACCAATGAAGAGGGTGCGGTCGATGCAGTGATTACCAATGCGCTGATTCTCGATTGGTGGGGGATTGTCAAGGCTGATATTGGTATTAAAGATGGTAAGATTCACGCGATCGGTAAAGCTGGAAATCCTTACATTCAAGACAATGTAACGATCATTATTGGGCCTGGAACCGAAGTGATCGCAGGAGAAGGAATGATTTTGACTGCGGGTGGGATTGATACCCACATTCATTTTATCTGTCCACAACAAATCGAAGTCGCGATCGCATCGGGCGTAACAACCCTGATCGGCGGTGGAACCGGACCTGCTGCCGGAACGAATGCTACCACTTGCACTCCGGGACCTTGGTACATTCATCAGATGCTACGAGCGGCTGAAGCGTTCCCAATGAACTTAGGATTTTTAGGCAAAGGAAATTCAAGCCAACCGGATGCACTCGAAGAACAGATTAAAGCAGGTGCAATGGGCTTGAAACTGCACGAAGATTGGGGAACCACACCAGCGGCGATCGATACTTGTTTGAGTGTTGCAGATGACTATGATGTGCAAGTTGCAATTCACACTGATACTTTGAATGAAGCAGGCTTTGTGGAAGATACGATCGCAGCTTTCAAAAACCGCGTGATTCATACTTATCACACGGAAGGAGCAGGCGGCGGACATGCTCCAGACATCATCAAAGTGTGCGGTGAGGCGAATGTTTTACCCTCTTCAACGAATCCAACGCGACCTTACACGCAGAATACCTTGGATGAACACTTAGATATGTTGATGGTCTGTCACCATCTTGATCCAAGCATTCCTGAAGATGTCGCCTTTGCAGAATCCAGAATCCGACGAGAAACGATCGCGGCTGAAGATATTTTGCATGACATGGGTGCATTTAGTATGTTGTCCTCTGACTCGCAAGCAATGGGACGCATTGGAGAGGTAATCATCCGCACTTGGCAGACTGGGCACAAAATGAAAGTGCAGCGGGGAGCTTTGTCGGAAGATAGCGATCGTAATGATAACTTCCGAGCGAAACGCTATGTGGCGAAGTACACGATTAACCCAGCAATCACACATGGTATTGCTGATCATGTCGGTTCTGTGGAAGTGGGTAAGTTAGCAGATTTATGCTTATGGCGACCTGCAATGTTTGGTGTGAAGCCGGAAATGGTAATCAAAGGTGGAATGATTGCTTGGTCACAGATGGGAGATGCAAATGCGAGTATTCCGACTCCACAACCGGTTCATATGCGTCCCATGTTTGGCAGTTTTGGAACTGCGATCGCGCCCATCTCTCTAACGTTTGTTTCCCAAGTGTCGCTGAAAAAAGGCGGACTGGATTCATTGAATCTCAACCGTCGCTTAGTGCCTGTTTCTGGAATTCGTAGCTTGACGAAGCGCGATATGAAGCTCAATGATGCGATGCCACGCATGGAAGTTGATGCAGAAACATACGAAGTTCGAGCCGATGGAGAACTTTTAACCTGTGAGCCTGCAACAGTTCTCCCAATGGCGCAGCGCTATTTCTTGTTCTAATTGCTTGCTAAAATTGAAGTATTGCGACCTGCGAGGTGGAATATGAATCAGCCCACATCAGAGCGGATGCGGTGGACGATCGCGGATTTAGAGTTGCTACCACTCGACGATCGACGCTATGAAATTATTGACGGAGAATTGCTTGTGACTCGCGCACCGCATTGGGGACATCAAAAAGCGATCAATCGTGCTGCAAATGCGTTAGATGATTGGTCGGTAGAAACAGGTCTTGGGGAAGCGGTTCCTAATCCTGGTATTGTGTTCAGCGATGCTGACAATGTGATTCCTGATGTTGTCTGGATTAGTCGTGAAAGATTGGCAGCAAGCTTAGACGAAGCAGGACATCTAACGACTGCACCTGAATTAGTCGTGGAAGTTGTTTCGCCTGGAGCGGAGAATGCTAGACGCGATCGAGAACTAAAGCTTCATCTTTACTCAACTCGCGGTGTGCGTGAGTACTGGATTATCGATTGGCAGGCTCAACAAATGGAAGTCTACCGTCGAGAATCTGCCGCACTCACGCTGGTTGCAACCTTGTTTTCAGGTGATGAAGTGACAAGTCCTCTGTTACCCGGATTTAGAATGTCGATCGCTGCCTTATTTACATAGTTTGATCTTCAATACAGTTCGCAGCTTCGTCAATCTGTTTAATATCACACACGATCGATTCACCGGAATGCAGAACAATTTCTTCGCCTTGGTGTTCGATCGACAATTTTTCGCCTTCTTTCAGCAAGTAAGTTGCTTTGTCGGGGGTCATTGCAATTTCTAGCCGTTGTCCTTGCAGAATCAAAGCAAACTTCATCCGCTTCAAGGTTTTCGGTAAGCGTGGATGGAATGCAAAACTACCATCAGAATCGCGTAATCCTGCAAATCCATAGATCATGCTCATCCAAGTCCCGCCCATTGATGCAATGTGACAACCATTTTTGACATTCCCTGCAACATCTGCTAAATCCATCAAGGTGGCGTAACGCGCATATTCGATCGCTTGCTCCATCTTGCCAATCTCCGCTGCTACGATCGCTTGAATACAAGCCGATAACGAAGAATCACCAGTGGTCAGCGGATCATAGTATTCAAAGTTGCGCCGCTTCTGTTCGCGTGAAAATTCATGACCTAATAAGAACATTGCAAGGACAATATCCGCCTGCTTGATCACTTGATGTCGATAGATGACTAATGGATGGAAATGCAACAATAACGGATACTTCTCAGCAGGTGTATTTTCAAAATCCCAAGGTTCCTGCTCCAAGAAGCCATCATGCTGTAGATGCACTCCTAACTGTTCATCAAAGGCAAAGTACATATTATCGGCAGCCCGTTGCCAATGGTCTGCTTCGGAGAGTTCAAGCTTTGTTTTACTGACTAACGCTTCAAAGCGATCGGGATATTTCTCAGACAGTTCTCGTACAATTCTCGCTGCATACCAAAGATTCTCCCGCGCCATCAGATTGGTATAGGTGTTGTTATCTACCACAGTATTGTACTCATCAGGTCCAGTGACAGCATGAATGCAAAACTGATTGTTCGATCGCTTTGAGAAGAATCCTAAGCTAAACCACATTCGCGCGGTTTCAATCAACATTTCTGCTCCAGCATCACAGAGAAAGTCCTCGTCCTGAGTGACTTTCATGTACTTCTTCAGCGCATACATAATATCGGCATCAATATGATACTGCGCTGTCCCGGCGGCATAGTAGGCTGAAGCTTCTTCACCATTGATTGTTCTCCACGGGAACAATGCACCTTCTTGGCTGACTTCTTGGGCGCGTTCTCTTGCTTTATCCAACATGCTGTAGCGGAACATCAAGAGATTTTTTGCAATCGATGGAGCCGTATAAGTTAAAAACGGCATCACATAAATCTCTGCATCCCAGAAGTAGTGCCCATCATAAGCATGACTGGTCAATCCTTTTGATGGAACTCCCACATCTTCCGATCGTGCCGAAGCTTGCAAGATATGAAATAGATTAAATCTCAAAGCTTGCTGTAAGTCTTCTGAAGTTTCTTCAGGAGTATTCGGCTCTCCATCAATCTCAATGTCACTACGATACCAGAAATCATCTAGATACTCACGCTGGCTTTTTAGAAGTGAATTGAAGCCCTGTTTCATTGTCCGATCGAGGGTTCTTCTAGCCCGATCGTGCAATTCCTCGCTATCATACCGATCTGAATGATGATAGGTAATGTACTTCGTCAGTCGAATCGCTGCGCCTTCTTTCGCCTCCACACTAAAGACGACTTTGCCAATGTCCTCAGAACATTCGTGCGTGTAGTCATACTCACAATTCGATTCAAACTGATGATCCACACCACAAGCGATCGTCATTCCACTATTCCGAGTTTTATGGCTCAGAATCAATCGCTGCTCTAGTTCCTCTTGCTGTTCTGGTAGTAAGACTCGATCGCTAAATGTCTTTGCAAGTCGAGGATCATTACTAGCGCCACTATTCTCAGGCTGATAGCGAACTTCAGAAGAAATGATGATCGGAGCATTCCCTTTGAGCAAGATGACTTCGTAATCGATCGCTGCAACATGACGATGCACAAACGAAACCAATCGCTGCGATCGAATTAATACTTGTTTCCCAGATCGTGTTTCCCAGATAACTTCTCGATCGAGCGTTCCCGTCTGCATGTTCAACGCTCGTTCAAACTTCAATAAATTCGCCGTTGGTAAATGGAACAGTTCATCGTCTACATAGAGCTTAATCACTTTGCTATCGGTGACATTCACGATCGTTTGCCCAGTCTTCGCGTATCCGAATGCTTCCTCGGCATATTCGATTTTGTACGACTCGTAAAAACCATTAATAAACGTGCCATTCTGTGCGACCGGATCACCTTCCTCGCACACTCCACGCATCCCCAAATAACCATTTGCCGTAGAAAAGAGCGTCTCCATCTGAGCGAGACACTCCGGATAAAATTGCGTCTCAACCCAGCGCCAAGGATCGTGCGGGTAAATACGCTGCGGTGGATGGATCGGTTTACGGTGTAGCATTGAGTCAGAAGTTTTCTGGAGTGATTGAGATGGCTTCTATCCTGCTCATTTCAGGGTTCTAATTGCATCTGACTTTTAGTAGAAGTTTAATGATCGCTACTTTTCCGTATCTCGTGTATTTATGACTGCCTCCGACTCATTTTCCAAGTGTGTTGAAACCCTCGGACTCGATCGCATCGATCGACATCTATTTATTTGCGCTGACCAAACAAAACCCTTATGTTGCAGTAAAGATCAAGGACTCGAAGTTTGGGATTACCTGAAAAAACGCCTGCGTGAATTAAAGCTAGACACCCCCACAACCGAGCGCCCTACTTGTATCTTTCGCACCAAAGCCAACTGTTTGAGAGTTTGCGATCGCGGTCCGATTCTCGTCGTCTACCCGGATGGAGTTTGGTATCATTCCGTCACTTCAGAAGTCGTCGATCGCATCATTCAAGAGCATTTGCTCGGCAATCAAATTGTTGAAGAATTTGCCTTTTTGAGACATCCACTACCTGAACCTCAAATCAACTCTGAAAAAGACGAAGATCGTATTATTTCTGACTAAAAAAGCACTAAATCTTAGATAGAGTGAATTTCAACAAACGTCGGCAAAATTAACGATTTGCGATCGCCAAAACCAATGACTCCCGCGTAATTCCTGTCCTTGTTTAAACACTGTCAAATGCAATATGTAGCTATTTCTTGAAACTAATCGATCGAAAATCTCTCAACTTCATCTGAAAAAAGTTTAACTTCTTGACGAGTCGGATATAATGACTCGTGACCTATAGACAGAAATCTGGGATCTTTCAGTTCTTGAATGAAATTCGAGCATTGGTAACTCCAGAGTAACAAGTCCAATCGAGAGCGCTACGCGAAACTGATCCCTCAGAATCCGTAGAATAGCTTAGTCATGTGTAAACGTTGATTTAGATTCAGGCAGAGCGAGTAGCACAGCATGAAGGAAACCAGTTCAGGGAATCACAGACGATTGCTGCTGATTGATGATGACCCTAACCTAATTCTGTTGGTTAAAGATTATCTGGAGTTCCGAGGGTATGAAGTCGTGACCGCAGAAAATGGGCGGGAAGCGCTGGAAGTCCTGGAACAAGATGTGCCAGATATGATTATTTGCGATGTGATGATGCCAGAAATGGATGGGTATCAACTCGTCAGCAATATCCGTCAAGATCCCAAAACAAGCTGGATTCCAGTGTTGTTTCTGTCCGCGAAGGGTCAAAGCCAGGATCGCGTGAAGGGTCTAAATATTGGCGCGGATGTCTATATGGTGAAGCCATTCGAGCCAGAAGAATTAGTTGCACAAGTGGAGTCTTCTCTCAAGCAGGCATCTCGTTTGATTCAACACAAGGATGCGAAGGGCGGCGACAATGCTCCGAAAATTCAAGTGCCGTTCGATGTGGAATTAACGCCAACTGAATTAAGGGTGGTTCAGTTTGTGGCGCGGGGGATGGCAAACCGCGAAATTGCAGAAGAATTAAATGTCAGCCAAAGAACGATCGAATCGCATGTCAGTAATATGCTCGGTAAAACCGGGTTGCATAATCGAACCGAGTTAGCTCGTTGGGCGATCGAGAATAGTATGGCGTAGGAATGAATGTCTGGTTAAGGACGATCGTATGTTTTGCGATCGTCCTTATTCATGCTGAAAAAAGCGAAAGGCAGAAGCAACTTAAAAATGCTCCTGCCCATTTTTTATGAAATTAAGTGAAGTAATTTCTAATTCATCTGTGACATCAATGTAACGAGTCCCGCACAAGCGCTTGCCAGTAACAGAACCATGCCCAACGATTCGCCCAGGTGCTTTTTAGAGGTCTGCATACTACCTTTCCTTATGTCTTTGATTGGAGTTTCTTAACAGTATCAGCCTCTCTCAGATTCCAATTAAAAAGTAATATAAGTTATGAATTTCTAACAAATCTTAATTTGAGAGCCAGTCAGCACTTCGGTTATCTATCGATCGATAGATTGACTGTTATTTTTCTTAAAACTTCAGAAATGCGATCGTTACATCTGTAATAGTGAACCGCGATCGCGCTCTGCATTCGTTCAGGTATACTACTTGTCCAGAGTTGTTCGAGTTAGCAAATGGGCAAGGTCATTGCATTTGGATGGTACGGCGGAAAATTTAATCATCTGAATTGGTTGCTCCCTTTATTACCCGAAGCGACCCATTACTGTGAACCTTTTGCCGGCTCTGCGGCAGTTTTACTAAATCGTCCGCCTTCGCCTGTCGAGACCTATAACGATATTGATGGGGAAGTAGTGAATTTTTTCCGAGTCTTGCGCGATCAACAAGAGGAATTAATTCAAGCGATCGGACTGACTCCATTTTCGAGAGAAGAACTCCGGATTGCTGCTGAAGAATCGATTGAGAATTTGACAGAACTCGAACGAGCGCGGCGATTTTTTGTCAGAGCGCGTCAAGTCAGAACAGGTTTAGCCCAAACTGCCAGCGTGGGACGGTGGGCGCATTGTAAATTAACCAGTCGGGCAGGAATGGCGGGAGCCGTTTCTCGTTGGCTTGGAAGTGTTGAAGGATTGTCCGAAATTGTGCAGAGATTATTGCGGGTACAGATTGAGAATACTTCTGCGGTCGAGGTGATTCAGCGATACGACAGCGAAGAAACTTTATTCTATTGTGACCCACCGTATCCACACGACTCGCGCGGAGATGCCAACGCTTATCGATATGAAATGAGCGATCGCGATCATGAAGCACTAGCTGAAACACTTCGATCCGTAAAAGGCAAGGTTGCGCTATCGGGCTACCATTGCAGTCTGTTGGACAAGCTTTACAAAGATTGGAACTGTGTTGATGCTCCTTCAAAGCAGTGTATGTCTGTAAAACAACCCCGGATAGAAGTGCTTTGGACAAATTATGAGATTCCGATCGTATGTCAGATCCCACCGAAATCCTTGAAAGAGCCTACCAACACGCTCACGAAAATCTAGAACAGCCAATCATCTTGGAGTCGGAGATTTGCGATCATACAAATTACGTCGCTCGTAATCTCAAAAATCGTGCTGGTGTTCGATTGTTAATGGCGTGTTTGCTTGCGAAGCTTCATCGCCCTGAAATCGACATTAGAAAACCCTACACAGAAATTGGCGACCCTGATTCTTTTTCAGGTCGATCTTACGATGAGCGTTACATTACAGCTTTCATCAATCAATATAATCTGCCCTGCAATAGTACAACTGAGTTTCTTACGCCTGCACTTCGCAATCGAAATGTAATCCTGACACCAGAGATTAACCTTGTCGGTAAGCCGCCGCAGTTGTACCAAGCAGTTCTGACACTTCTTGATGATGTGTATCAAGAACGAACCACGCCGGAGAATCTACTGGCTGAAATTGTGCGATCGCTCTTAATTGATCGAAACGAACGACAACAACGAATTGATGCCTTAGTTTCAGAACTCAGAACAACAGATGACGCGATGCCTTTATCGTCGGAAGATATCGTTAATTTGATTGAAAAACATTTGAGCCTTAAAGGAACTAGCAGGCTTCCTGTTCTTGCAATTGCGGCTGCTTATCAGACTGCCGAACAGTCTCTTGGGGAAAAAGTTTTAACCTTGCAAGCACACAATGCGGCTGATCTCCAGACCGGTGCATTAGGCGATGTTGAAATTACTTTGCTGGCAGATGAGGAAATTGTTACGAGCTACGAAATGAAGAGTAAGCGAGTGACGCAAGAAGATATCGATCAAGCATTACAAAAATTATCGACAAATGGAAAACGCATCGATAACTATATTTTTATTACAACTGAATTGATCGATAGAGACGTTCAGGATTATGCCCGATCGATGTATCAAGAAACAGGCGGAATCGAATTCGTTGTACTAGATTGCATCGGATTTATCCGCCATTTCTTGCACCTGTTTCATCGGTTGAGAAGCCAATTCCTCGAAGCGTATCAATCCCTACTTATAGCAGAACCTCAAAGTGCTGTAAGTCAGCCTGTTAAAGAAGCTTTTCTGGCAATGAGGCAAGCGGCAGAAACGGGAATCGAAGACAACTAAGAAACAACTTCTGAACTTGTAGCCTCTGGAATCTCGTCGATCACTTCATCACCTGGATGGAAATATCGATAGATTTGTTTCGCGATCGACATTCCAATCCCCGGAACTGTTGCCAATTGCTCTGGAGTGGCTTCGCGAATGTAATCGATCGATCTAAATTCCGCCAGTAACAACTTCTGCCGATGATGTCCCAAGCCGGGAATCTCATCTAAGCTCGATCGACGCATTCGAGTCGTTCTTTGCTGACGATGGAAGCTCACGGCAAATCGGTGTGCTTCATCTCGCAAACGGCGCAATAGTTGAACTCCAGGCTGTTCTGCATCCGTTTCGAGTGGGAACGATTCACCCGGCAAAAAGATCTCTTCGCGCTGTTTTGCCAAACTCACGACTTTGATATCTTCGAGCAAGTTCATTTCACGCAGTACATTTACAACGGCTGAAAGCTGACCTTTTCCACCATCGATCATGACCACATCGGGAAAATCAGAGAGCGTATTGGAATTGAGCGAAGAACTCTGAGAAGCGGGAACCAGTGTTTCACCTTTCGCTTTCGCGGCTGCATATTTACGGAATCGACGAGAAATCACTTCTGCCATACTCGCAAAGTCATCCGATCGACCCGATCGCACTTCTGGATTCTTGATTTTGTAATGTCGATAGTGCTGTTTTGCAGGTTGTCCATCGACAAAGACGACTTGTGAAGCCACCGCATCTGAACCTTGAATATGCGAAATGTCGTAGCCTTCGATTCGACGAGGCAATTCTGGAAGATCGAGAATTTCCGCCAGATCTTGCATCGCTTGAGTATTTCGATCGGCAAATTTCTGAGTCCGGGCAAGCTCGATCGAGGCATTGCGCTCAACCATTTCGATCAATTCCGCCTTGGTCTGACGTTGAGGAGCGACGATCGACACTTTCCGCCCTTTCGATTGGCTCAAGAACTCTGCCAGCATTTCGCTTTCTGGTAGCTCGTGCTGTACGAGAATTTCCGCTGGAATCTCAACTGGATCAACGGTTTGATAATGCTCTTCCAATACACGCTGAAGAATCGCACCCGGTTCCGCATGAGCATCTGCGAAGAATCCTAAGCGACCGACTAAGCGACCTGCCCGGATTTGGAAGAGTTGAATGCAGGCGTGGTCTTCATCTGCCGCAAGCGCGATCGCATCTCGCGAAACCGTATCATCCGGTAACGCCACTTTCTGTTCTGCGCTCAAACTCTTCAATCCTGCAATCTGATCTCTCAACCGCGCTGCATACTCAAAGTTCAGATCTTCCGCCGCTTTCTCCATCTGAGCCGCTAACGACTCTTCCAATTCGCGCGTCCGTCCTTGGAAAATCATTGCGACTTTTTGAACGGTCTTACGGTAATCTTCTGAAGAAATTAACGCCTGACACACACCGGGACAGCGACCGATATCGTAATTCAGACATGGACGATCTTTGAATAACGGTTGCGGACGTTGGCGCAGGGGAAAAATCCGCTTGACTAAATGAAGCGTCGTCCGGAGTGTTCGACTATCCACATACGGGCCGTAATAGCGATCGCGCTCTTTCGCCATCCGTCGCTTGCGAGTGATAAAAATCCGGGGATACGGCTCTGACCAAGTGATACAGAGATATGGGTACTTTTTATCGTCTTTCAGCAACACATTAAAGTGCGGCTGATGCTGACGAATTAAGTTCGCTTCGAGCGCTAAGGCTTCCGCTTCGGTATCGGTCACAATGACTTCAATTTCGACCACCTGACGCATCATCAGCGCGATTCGGGGACGAGTATCATGACCATTGAAATACGATCGTAGTCGGGAGCGTAATCGTTTCGACTTACCAATGTAGAGAATTTGATCGGTACGATCGCGCATATAGTAAACCCCTGGCTCTTGAGGAATTTCTTTGAGCCGAGCTTCTAATCGTTCCGGATCGTCGATCAGCAGAGTTTGAGGGGAAACAGTCACTTAAAACTTTATCTAAAAGGTTGATATTTAAATTTTAAATCAATCCTTGCGGTCAAGGGTGACGATCACCGAACCTGGGTGATTATAGTCGGACTATCAGTACTCGACTTGTCACTTAACTTATGAATTTACAAGAGTTTGAGAGCCAAACTCGAAACAATATCGAAAGGGCGCTCACCCAACTACAGACCGCGACTTTATTACTTTCTGCGCTCGAAATTCAGATTCTAGAATCAGGCGACACCGTGAAGAATTTAAGTTTAACGATCGAGCAATTTATTAACAGCCATCAAGACAGCGCCTCAGTTTAAAGCATTCTCTTGTCCTCACGATCGGGAATCGGACATCGCTCCGGTTTCCGATTTTCTTATTTCACGAAGTTAATTCCTCTCGAATGACTTGAAGCAGTTCTTGAAGCCGAATCGGTTTAACTAGATACCGACGAGCGCCAAGATCCAGAGCGCGTCTTTGATCTGCAATAAAGGCACGAGCCGAAACCACAACGACTGGAATGCTGCACCATTCTGGGTTTTGCTGCATCTGTTCCAGAATGTCACAGCCGTCGATGTCGGGTAATTTTAGGTCTAACAGTACGATTTGAGGTTGAAAATCGACTAGGGCTTGCTCAAATCCTCTCCCAGTTGCCAGCCCTAAAACGCTGTAGCCCTGGTAGATCAAATAGTCTTCGAGTAGCCTTCGATTCGGCTCATTGTCTTCAATCAGCAATATCCGGATCGAGTTTGTCGATTCCGTATTTTGTTCAGTTGTCATCGCGTATGCACCCTTGTTGACTACTATTTTCGGTCAACGTGGAGAAATAGCGGGAGCAATTCACGAATTCATAGCGCTCAGAAAGGCGGGCTGAATTGTGCGAGACGCTCTATGTATCAAATTTCACATGGTTGTCTCAGCAAATCAAGTCTTAAAGGAAGATTTTGTGATTTTTAGCGATGAATTTAACTCAGTGTTGAGGATAGAAGAACACCACGATCGACCGATTCGGGTTCTCCTAAAAGCACGATCGAGCAGTGAATCTGCGGAGCGATCTGAGCGGTCAAACTATTAAGGGGTAAGCCTCCTACACTCATTAGCCGCTGTGCCGATCGCAGAATAATTAAATCGGCAGATTGCGCCGCAGTTGCGATCGCTCGAACTTTATCATCGTCTGAAATAATTTGAATTTCAGCATTCAGTGCAGAAAGTTTTGAGGTGAGAAGGGAGAATTGGGATTTGATCCAAGCGATTTTACTAGGAGAGGTTGCGCGATCGCACACATGCAGTACGGTGATTTGTCCTTTCGTAGCGGTGGCGATATTGTGAGCAAATTGTAGAGCGAAGATCGATCGCGGCGCGAGATTCTCGATTGGAATGAGAATGCGTTGAAATTCGTTGGGGGATCGCACTAAACGCGCGACCGCAACCGGGCAAGGAGCCTCACTGAGAACACTTTGCACGATCGTTCTAAAAATGCGCTCTCCTAATGCACTTTTGCGCCCCCATCCCATCACAATCAAATCTGTCCGCTGCTCTCGACTGGCGCGGGTGATGCCTTGAGCCACATTGTCATCAATTCGCAGAAGGGGCGAAACGCTGACTCCATAATCCTTTGTCAGTTCTACGGCTCTTTCTATAAGCGATTCACTGTGATCAAAGCGCTCCTGCATTTCGGATGAAGTGAGCGAGGACGAGGAAAGCGCGATCGTCAACGGGATCAATTTTCCAGAATGCGATCGTGTGATCAATGCTGCTAATTCAAGCAAATACGCTTCAGTATTCGGGTTATAAACCGGAACTAAAACAGCCGTTTGGCGTGTCCAGGTGGGTGCAGAAATCGTTGGTTCGATCGCGCTTAAAGTCTCAACTCGTAATTCGTTTGCAAATCGAGCAGTGAGAATCGGACCTAATATCGAAGTCACCAACATCAGAACAATCACGCTATTGAGAACGCCCTCAGTCAGTAATCCAGCCCGATATCCGACTAAAGTTGCCGCTAGAGTTGCCGCCACTTGAGGCAGAGAGAGCGATCCCATCACTATCATTTCTCGCCAACTGTAGCGATACGTCAATTTTGCTAAGACAGCGGCTGCCATCTTGCTGAAAATCAGACCGAGAACGATCGCAACCGTTAACGCCAATAACGTGGGATCGGTCAAACTCCGAATAAAGGCTGGAACGCGAATCAGCAAGCCCATATCGACAAAGAAAATGGGAATAAACAGAACGCTCCCCACAAACAGAATCTTTTCTTTGACTGGGCTATTTCCAACCACACGATTCACCGCAAGCCCAGATAAGAACGCTCCAACAATTTTTTCAACTCCAATTAACTGCGCTCCTACTGAGGCAAGGAACACAGCAAGTAAAACAAATAGAAACTGATTGCCTTCATCGTTGCCCGATCGTCGAAAGAATTCTCGCCCTGCTTTGTCAAATCCAAAGAGAATCACGATCATATAAATCACGAGCGATCCCAAGAGCGTGATCAGCTTCACGATCGTAAAATCCCCTGCATGAATTCCCACACAAATCGCCAATACGAGCAACGCGCCAATATCCGTAAAAATCGTTGCCCCGATCGTCACTGTCACTGCTTCATTTGTGACGACTCCTAATCGACTGACGATCGGATAAGCCAGCAACGTATGAGACGCAAATAATGACCCAATCAGAATTGCTGGATTCCAATCAAAGCCAAAAAATCGACCCACGATCGTTCCAGTAATCAGAGGCACTAAAAACGTATACGTTCCAAAACCAATCGATCGATTGCGAGTCCGCGTAAATTGCTCGATATCAATCTCCAGCCCTGCCACAAACATCAGATACACCAATCCGATATCCGAGAGCAGATTCATCGTCTCAGATTCACCATTAATGATCCCCAGCCCATTCGAGCCAAGCAAAACGCCTGAAGCGAGTAGCCCAACTAATCCCGGCAATCGAAGCCGCTCGAATACGATTGGCACGATCAAAATGACCGCTAGCAGAATCACAAACGAAACGATCGGTTCTTGCAATACGCTAGCGGTTAACAGAAACATTGAAAGCGCCATCCAAGCAAAATAACAATTATCAAGGCTCAACTGAGTGCAAATCCATCTAGAGATGAATTTGGCTCAGGATCACTCGTAATCGATCGTAGTCGTCTTTGAGCAATAAACTAAGCATTCGACCTGCTTGAACTAGCCAAGCTCGATCGGCTTTTCTCAATTGATAAATCTCTCGAATTGCTGCCGCTGTCAAGGCATCGACTGGAGCGCTTCCCACTTGCAGCAACGTTCTTAAGAAATCCAGTTCGTTGCTAAATTCGACAATTTCTTTGGCATCACAAGCATAAACGGCTTGGTGAATTTGCGGCGGACGGGGCGGCAAATGTTGATAGATTGTTCCACCTGTGGAGCCGTTTTTTTTATTTCCGCCTGCTCGATAACCCACGATCGCGGAACGAAATTCTGTTCTCAGCATGGCAAAAATCTGCGGTTGTTGTTCGCGCAATTCTGCCAGCGACATTCCTAGCGCTCTAGCTCGGTGAACGGTATCGATCGGGCTAGTCGTCGCATGATACACGACCGCGTAGATTAGATTATTTGATTCTTCGTCGATCGCTTTCACCCAACTTCCAAAGGGCGGCATCACCGGAAACGACAAATCCTCTGGCTCTAAGCATTGTGCAAGAAATTCAGTCGTTGCCGTTTCGATCACTTCAGCGATGTGATTGGCGGGGCGATTTTGGGCGGAAAATTGGGGAAGTGGAAGGCGCATAAGCAATAGTACAAATCCACCTCCACAATCTACCGCATTCGCACCTTAAAAGCTTATTTTGCGGCTTTTTTCTTTCCGGTTTCGACAATTTCCAGTTCTGACATTTTGAACGTGACGAGCTTATCCCAGTTGCCGCCCTCGAACAGAACAGCAACTTTTCCATCTGAGATTCGCTGGATTAGTCCTTGGAATCCATAGTATGTATCGTTTACATTCGTGACGCGAACGGCTGAACCTGGTAAAAACATAACTCTTTGTGAAGTAGCTTCAACTATCAGTGTACAGGCGCGATCGTCTTCTCTGTTATTGATTGTGATCGATACTGCGATCGCGCTTTTCCAATACTTCAAAATTTTGGCTTATGTCGGAAGTTTGCCACTGATTGCACTAAGCCGATCGCTAAAAAATTCATTAATAGCGCCGCATTCCCATGACTCAACCAAGGCAGCGGAATTCCCGTCACAGGCGACAGATTGATCGTCATGCCGATGTTAATCGCCACCTGAAAAATGATCATCGAAAACACACCTACCGCAATCAATGAGCCGAATTCGTCTTTTGCATTCTGAGCAATGATCAGCAATCGATAGCAAATCAGCAAATAGGCACTCAGCACGAACATTGCACCGAAAAATCCTAGCTCTTCACCGACGGCAGTAAAAATAAAATCAGTGTGCTGCTCAGGAATAAAATCAAGCTGCGTCTGAGTTCCCCGGAATAATCCGCGTCCGGTTAATTCTCCAGCCCCGATCGCAATTCGTGACTGAATCAAGTGATATCCCGCCCCTAACGGATCTTGGTCAGGATCAATAAACATCAGAATCCGCGCTTTCTGATAATCGTGTAGGACAAATTGCCATAAGACTTGCCCTAATCCACCTGCAACTAAGTTAATGACAACCGGAACCAATGTCCCATAAGTCTTCCAAGGTAATGTCTTCCAAGCGACCAAGCCAACGAATAAGACCCAAAGCCCGATCGCGCCAATTCCTAAAGCCCCTTTCGTAATCAGCGTTGTAAACAAAACCGCTGAAATCACCGGAGACAAGAGCAACAAAAGCCAGCCCGGATTTGCATTGCCCCAGTACAACATCCCGATCGTAATTGCCCCAAACACCAGCGAGGTTCCCAAGTTCGGCTGCAAAAAGATCAGCACCCACGGTAGAGCCGCGATTCCCAGAACTTTCACCATCATGGGAATCGTCGAAGCCGATCGATGATGTAACACCGCCGCCAGTGTAATAATCGCGCCCAACTTCGCGAATTCCGAAGGCTGAATCCCAAATCCGAACAGTCCCAACCACCGCTGCGCCCCTTTCGCTTCCAATCCCATAATCATCACGAGTAGTAATGAGACATTCGTGATGCCATAGATCCACCACTTCCAGGCTAGAAGCGCGTCATAACGCAATCGAGCCAGAACGAAGATCAGAAACGTTCCTGCACTGCCGATCAAGAGATGAAAGATCCAGTCTCGACGTTCAGAATGTGCCAATTGAACGCTATGAACCATCACACCGCCCAAAGCTGTTAGCGCCAAGACTGCACCAAGGAGATACCAATCCATTCCTTGCCAGGGTTGGAGCCAGGGACGAAGCGGAGAAGGAGCCTTTTTTCGGAACATAGAAAATTACTTATGCGAGGGCTGCAACCGATACTTTAGCAGCAATTTGCTGGGCTATTTGGGTTAACGCCTTCGCTGAAGCAGAATCCGGATCACCAACGACGATCGGGACTCCTCGATCGCCACCTTGACGCAATGGAATCTCCAATGGCACACAGCCCAAAAGCGGGATGTTCAACTCGGTTGCGGTCTTTTCGCCACCTGCGGAACCGAAAATGTCATATTGTCGATCGGGCATGTCGGGCGGAATGAAGTAGCTCATATTTTCAACGATTCCTAACACCGGCACATTCAATTGCTGGAACATTTTCAAACCCCGCCGAGAATCAAGCAGTGCCACGGTTTGTGGAGTTGTTACAATCACTGCACCCGCCATCGGAACCGCTTGCGCTAATGTCAATTGAGCATCCCCCGTTCCAGGCGGCATATCCACGATCAAATAATCCAAATCGCCCCAAGTCACTTGATAGAGAAATTGGCGAATCACACCATTCAACATTGGGCCCCGCCAAATCACAGGCTGATCTTTATCGATCAAAAATCCCATCGAAACTAGCTTCACACCATGATTGAAAGCGGGTTCTAGCACTTCACCGTCAGCGGTTTGACGCACTGCAACACCAGACCCTTCCAGACCTAACATCGTCGGGGCGTTGGGCCCGTAAATGTCAGCATCAATTAAGCCAACTTTCGCGCCTGCTTGTGCCAGTGCTACCGCAACATTAACCGCGATCGAGCTTTTCCCTACACCGCCTTTGCCGCTCGAAATCGCAATAATATTCTTCACGCCATCGATTCCCGTCCGATCGGGTAATCCTTTCTGCTGCGGCGTTTCTGCGGTCACTTCCACTTCAACGGATTCCACACCTGGCAGCGTTTTCACCGCTCGTTCACAGTCTTCCACGATGAATTGACGCAACGGACAAGCGGGAGTCGTCAGCACCAGCGTAAAACGAACTTTACCTTGGTCGATCGACACATTGCGAATCATGTTCAGGGCGACCAAACTTTTTTGCAGTTCGGGATCTTGAACAGGTTTAAGGACTTCTAAAACGGATTCTGCGCTAAGAGTATCTAACATGAGCTTGTAAAGGATCGATCGGGGTTGTAAGTTCGATCTTACCGCTCTGGGGACGATCCGCCTTGAAAGGATGATTTAGAAGCACAGCTATCTTTGCTATAGCAATCCTAAATTCGCGAATTGCAGGATTGATCGTGCCCCCTAGCCCCCAAGCTTGGGGGAACAAGAATCTTAGCC
>JADEXW010000792.1 GCA_015206935.1 Pseudanabaenaceae cyanobacterium LEGE 13415
GTAATGCAGAATGCAACCGGAATGATTAAACTTCCGATTAATGAACCAGCGATCGGGAAAGGAAAATCTCAGATCCAAGAATTTCTGGATTACAACTACGGTGCAGGAGTTCAGCACGTCGCGTATTTAACGCATGACATTATCGACACAGTAACAAAGCTCAAACAATTAGGAATTGAATTTTTGAATGTGCCGCGATCGTATTACACCGCTTTAGAAGCGCGAATTGGCAAAATTGATCAATCGATCGAGCAGTTAGCAGAACTCGGAATCTTGGTCGATCGCGATCGTGAAGGGTATCTACTGCAAATCTTCACTCGTCCGGTTCAAGATCGTCCGACTTTATTTTTTGAAATCATTGAACGGCATGGATCACAAGGATTCGGCGAAGGAAATTTCAAATCGCTATTTGAAGCGATCGAGCGAGAACAAGCATTGCGAGGAAATCTTTAAGAGTTAAATTGAGGCTAAAGTTCTCGTGGTATCAAAGATCCATACCTCCCTGTTTTGCGTATGGCTACTCTGACCGAAGCCCAACTAGATCAAATCGTCACAGAAATCGATCGCTTGCAAGACGATGCCGAACTGAATGATTATCAAATCAAAGAAGTTCTACAAAAATTAGACTTACCAAACGATCGACTTGAAGACGCGATCGCTCAAATTCATCACCGTCGATTGTTGCTCCAAAAACAGCAGCGACACAAAATCGTCCTTTCAACGATCGTGATGATGACCGCAGGTTTAACGCTGACGATCGCAGTGGTTTATCAGAAACAACAAAATCGAATCGCCCGAATTGCGCCGCTTCAGGACAGTGTGACGCTGGAGAGTTCAGCGAATTCAGTAAAACAATTCGATCGACAAAAAGATCAGCAAATTTTTTACCGGGTGACTTTGAAGAATGCTCCCATTAGCGATCGATTAATTGTTAGTTGTCAATGGCGCGATTCGACTGGGCAAATCGTTCATCAAAGTCGCTATCAGACTCAGGAAATTAGTCGATCGCCTTGGGTTGTGACTTGTAGCACACCGCTAACTCCGCAATCTCAGGCAGGGACATGGAACGTGAAGATGAGTGTAGAAGAACGGACAATGAGCGATCGAACTTTTACTGTGAAATGATTGAGTAGGAACCACTAAGATGACTGACACCGCGATTCCTTACAACATCGAGCAAGCGGTTCGAGAACGCTACGAAGCAGGCGCACAACAACCTCAAGCTTCTCTCTGCTGCCCCACCGACGGATATGACCAGCGTTATCTAGACATTCTGCCGCAGGAGATCATTGAAAAAGATTACGGTTGTGGCGATCCAACCCGCTACGTAAATTTGGGTGAAACTGTGGTCGATCTGGGATCTGGAGCCGGAAAAAATTGTTATATTCTGGCGCAGAAAGTGGGCGCATCTGGGAAAATCATCGGAGTCGATATGAACGATGAAATGCTCAGTCTATCGCGTAAATATCTAGCTCCAATGAGCGAGAAGCTGGGCTATCAAAATGTAGAATTCGTCAAAGGAAAGATTCAGGATTTAGCACTGAATTTAGACAGGGTACAACAGTGGCTCGATCGACATCCCATTCATTCTGTTGACCAGGTTGCAGCATTTGAATCGGAATGCGATCGCTTCCGTCAATCTCAACCCTTAATCGCTTCAGATAGCGTTGATGTTGTCATTTCCAATTGTGTCCTTAATCTCGTTCGTCCTCAAGACAAAAAGCAATTATTTCAAGAGATTTTTCGTGTTCTCAAGCGTGGTGGACGCGCTGTAATTTCTGATATTGTCTGCGATGGGTCTCCAACTGAAAAGATATTGAACGATCCTGAACTCTGGAGCGGTTGTATTGCAGGTGCATTTCTCGAAACTGAATTCTTGGAAATGTTCGAGCAAGCGGGATTTTATGGCATTGAAATTCTGGCGCGACAGAGTGAACCCTGGCAAGTGATTGATGGTGTGGAATTTCGATCGCTCACCGTTCGAGCCTTCAAAGGCAAACAGGGCGACTGTTGGGAACGCAATCAAGCCGTGATTTATCGAGGTCCTTGGAAAGTTGTACAAGATGACGATGGACATACCCTGTATCGGGGTGAACGCATGGCGGTTTGTGATAAAACGTTTCAAATCTACACTAATCCCAATGGTGCTTATTATTCTGATCTCATTCCGGTTTCACCTCGTGTTGAAATTCCGTTAGAAGAAGCGAAACTATTTAGTTGCTCTGCAAATCAGATTCGTGATCCGCAAGTTACTAAGGGAGCGGATTATCGAGAGACGATCGAGCAATCAAGTAG
>JADEXW010000793.1 GCA_015206935.1 Pseudanabaenaceae cyanobacterium LEGE 13415
CACTCAGCCATGTTTGCACCTCAGTTCTCATTTGTAGCAATGCACCTGGATGACTCAGCATCGACCACCACCCCCAAAATGTTCGCAACATTTCTAGGGTTCCCAAAATCTACAACTGTAGTACTAGGAACTATAGCAGTACCTACTCCAGTTAGGACACTTTAGAAAGCCCCCCAGCCCCCAAGTTTGGGAGCCAACAGAATTGGGGGTTTGGGGGCAACTCCAGAGCATGTCCTAATCTAAGCTTCTACTGCTATATCTCAAATTAGCTCTGCTGCGTCTTGTTCTGATGCACTTTCCCAAACATTCAGAATCACAGCATTTGCAACATTGCTAATGATATTCATCACCGTTTTGAAGCCATCGGTTAATCGATCGACTCCCGCCACGATCGCAACTCCTTCTAGAGGCAGTCCCGAAGCAGTAAGAACCGTGGTCATCATAATAATTCCAGCACCCGGAACTCCTGGAGTACTAAACGAAACTAAAAACGTGCTAAGTACGATCGCAAGTAACAACGAAGGAGTCAAAGGAATCCCAAACATTTGAGCAACAAACACTGCATTAAACCCTTGCAGAATTGCTGATCCATCTCGTTTTAATGCTGTTCCAAGTGGGATTGCAAAACTAGCAATATCTTCGCGCAGTCCATATTCCTCTTGAATATTTTTCAGTAAGATAGGTAATGCAGCATTAGAACTTGCTGTCCCAAACGCCAAAGATAAAGCTGGAGCAAGACTTTGGAGTAGTTTAATGGGTTTTGCCCTAAGAATTGCTAGAACTAAAACATAAAACAAAGTCATCATTAATGATGCAACAAACAGCGTAAATACATAAGCAAATAGCTTTACGATTAGCTGAAGTCCTTCAGTTGCAATCACTGAGCTAACTAAAGCAAAAACACCGATCGGAGCCGCATAAAGCACGATCGATAAAACTTTCTCACTAATCGCATAGCAACTTTCCACAAAGCTCACAAAGCTCGCTGCCTTTTCCCCAACTAGCTGAATTGCAACTCCAATTAATGCAGATGAGAAAATGACTTGTAGTAAATTACCAGTGCTAAGAGCTTCGATCGGATTGGTTGGAATCAAGCTCACTAGCCAATCAATCAATGATTGTTGTTGAGTCACTTCGCTGATTGGAACACTGCCAGAAATTGATACACCGACTCCAGGCTGAACTACGATCGCTAAAATCAATCCCAACGCAACAGCAATCCCACTCGTGACACAATAGCTAAAAATCAGCTTCACTGCATAGCGTCCGACCTGTGCTGCATTCTGAATTCGAGTCAATCCCAGAATCAGCGAAGAAAATACGATCGGAACGACCACAAACTGAATCAGCCGCAAAAATGCCGTTCCAACAGGTGTCAGCAAATATCGATCGAGCGGAACAATCAGCGTCGGAAAATAATCATGCAATCCTGCTCCAAACCCAATCCCCACCGCCATCGCGACCAAAATCAGCGTCGATAAACTCATACTATGAATCTTTGAGTGTCAGGATTCAATGTAGCATTCTCGATCGCGTCAATTTGTCTGACTTTTTACGGCGGCTCTCATCGTCCGAATTGCTTCAAGTCTCGAAGTTTGAGCCATCAAAACACATTGCGTTAGAACATCAAAATTTAATCGATCGAGATGCGGTAATTCACTCTGCTCAATCCGTTCATACCCGTTCTCGCGCAAGTGATACAGAGTGAATAATCCATCCTGCCAAAACCAAACTTCAGGAATTCCCAACGCCTGATATCGCGCTAACTTGCTTGGACCACCACTCGTAAAAATGACTTCGATCGACAAATCCGGCAACGGCTTCAAATCCCCAATGCAGTAAGATTCATCCGCCTGAGCCGAGACAATTCCTTCTCGTTCTTGATCCATTGATCCAGTCGGTGCAAATTCCACTCCAATCTCTTCAAAGAAAACGTGAAGCAGCATTGCAATAATTCGACTAAAAAACTCGTGGTCTCGTCCAGGCATGAGAATCTCGATCGTTCCTTCGTAATAGAACAGCCGCACTCCTGGAAACCCTTCAAAGCCTTTTTGGATCAGCTTGAACTGCTCCCAGGTATGCCCGTGATGGATCAATCGCTGTTCTACAGATTTAGTCAGAAGTTGAATCATTGGTGAGTTTTGGAATGCGATCGTATTTTTAAGCGTAGCCGATTTACTGATAATTTCGTCTCGATTAGGGGAGAAATAGAACGAGCGACTGTCTAAACATCTCCAAGAAGGTCATGGGCAAATTAGTTTTGCTAGTAGATTACGAGAACGTTCAAA
>JADEXW010000177.1 GCA_015206935.1 Pseudanabaenaceae cyanobacterium LEGE 13415
GTATCTGTGGAAGCAAGCGGTGGAGAAAGCAGGAACGGCGGACGATCTCAATAAAGTGAAAGCAGCGGCTTACGGACAGACCTTTGATGCACCGGAAGGGAAGGTGACGATGAACTCAAACCATCACCTGTCGAAGTATGTTCGTATCGGTGAAGTGGCAGCCGATGGATTGTTCAAAATCGTGTCTGAAACGAAGGAAGCGGTGAAGCCAGTTCCGTGGAATCAGTTCGTAGCAGAAACGAAAGGTCTCTCCTGCGATTGGTCTGATCCGAAGAAGGGCGGTAAGTTCAAGACCACCTAAATTTCATCGATCGTTATTGGTCTCGTAGAGCTTTCTTCTTTAAGGAAATTCGCTCTACGAGATCGATTTGTTCAGCCACTTGATCACGGAGAAAGCTTTGCTAACAGGACTTGTAAACGGAATCTTTAGCGGCGTGAGCGTTGGATCAGTGTTGCTACTTGCAGCATTGGGACTTGCGATCGTCTTCGGTCTCATGGGCGTGATCAATATGGCACATGGTGAATTGATGATGCTCGGCGCTTACACGACGTATGTTGTGCAGAATGTGTTGAAAGACACGCCTCTGTTTGGTGTCTACTTCTTTATTGCGTTGATTGCAGCCTTTATTGTGACTGCAATTTTCGGGATCATCTTAGAACGCGGCGTGATTCGATATTTATATGGGCGACCGCTCGAAACATTGTTAGCAACCTGGGGCGTAAGCTTGATTTTGCAGCAATTTGTTCGCAGTGTCAGTTGGCAATTAGTCACCCTGATTGCTGTGTTCTGTGTGTTGTTCTTTGGAGCAATGTGGATTTTGGCGCGTCGTCCGAGCTATGAGCAAATTAGAGGGTGGTCGATCGCTCTGCTACTTCCGCTTTCTGCTGCGGTTGCGTTGACGGTAAGTAATACGGTTGGACAGCTTTACGGATTAGCGGTCACGAAGCCTTGGTTTGGAGCGCAAAACGTTGATGTGACGGCTCCAAGATGGTTACGCGGTGGATTGTCGATCGCTGGAACTCAGTTCTCATATGCCCGGATTTTCATCATTGTTTTAACGATCGTCGCAGTGTTAGGCGTGTTCTGGTTCCTAAATAAAACGCCTTGGGGCTTACGGATTCGAGCCGTCACCCAGAACCGTAGTATGAGCGCTTGTTTGGGCATTCCGACCCAGAAAGTGGATGCGTTAGCATTTGCGATCGGATCTGGACTCGCGGGTGTTGCAGGTTGTGCAGTGAGCTTACTGGGATCAGTCGGACCCAACACCGGACAGAACTATATCGTTGATACCTTCATGATCGTCGTGGTGGGTGGTGTTGGAAAACTCATTGGTAGTATCATCGCGGCACTTGCAATTGGAACGGCTAGCTACATCATCGGATCGAATGTGTTAGTCGATGCGTTTAGCTTCTTTCCGCCATTGTCTGAATTCTTTAAGTTTTTCTCGACGATTAGCATGGCGAAGGTGATGGTGTTTGCATTAATTATTGTCTTTCTGCAATTCCGCCCGGCTGGACTATTTCCGCAGAAAGGGCGAACTGTGGATGCTTAGGGAGAAGGTATCGTGAACAAAGAAGCGCCTTGGTATAAGCAGCAATCGATCCTGATCGAAGCTGCAATTGTGGTCGCGATCGCGTTTGCTCTCATTCTTATCGTGCCAAATGTATTGATCGGGATCGGTCAGGCGTTTCGAGTGAACCTACTGGGGCGCTTTTTGGCATTGGCGATCGTGGCTTTGGGAATTGATTTGATTTGGGGCTACACCGGGATTTTGAGCTTAGGACATGGATTGTTCTTTGCACTGGGCGGATACGCGATCGCCATGTTCCTTCAGTTGCAAATTCCTGAAGGTCAGCTACCGGATTTCTTCACGCTGTATGGCGTGGATCAGCTTCCAGCATTTTGGCTGCCATTTTATTCGTTTCCGTTTACGCTGTTTGCGATCGTATTTTTACCCGCGATCGTCGCGGCAATTCTCGGCTATTTAGTGTTCCGTAACCGGATTCGAGGCGTTTATTTTTCAATCCTGACGCAAGCGGCTCTGATTGTCTTTTTCAACTTTTTCAATGGTCAGCAAAAGTTGATCAATGGCACAAATGGGCTGAAAACGGACACCACAATACTGTTTGGTCAAACGGTTGGTGATTCGTCGATGCAGTGGGCGTTTTATATTCTCACGATTTGGCTGTTAGTTGGGGCTTATGCACTCTGTCGCTGGCTCACCAGTGGCAAACTCGGAAAGCTATTGATCGCGATTCGAGATGATGAACCTCGCTTGAGATTTTCGGGCTATAACCCCACGGTTTTCAAAGTGTTGGTCTTTGCGGTTTCTGCTGCGCTTGCTGGGGTTGCTGGGGCATTGTTTACTGTGCAATCGGGAATCATTTCACCTAAAGCAATGGACATTGCTTTCTCGATCGAGATGGTGATCTGGGTTGCAGTCGGTGGGCGTGCTAGCTTAGTTGGGGCAATCCTTGGAGCCTTAATTGTCAACTTCGCCAAGAGTCTGTTGAGTGAGCAATTTCCTCAGTTCTGGTTCTTTTTCCAAGGTGCATTGTTCTTGACTGTAGTAACGGTGCTTCCGGGCGGCTTGATCGGATGGCTTCGCACCGATGGACTGGAGCTAATGCGATCGCGGTTGCTCGGCAAGCCTAAGTTAATGACGTATCCAAGCTTAGAAGAAGATCCGGAGGTGCAATATGAGCGGAAAAATCTTACAAATCGAAAATCTGACGGTTAGTTTTGATGGTTTCAAGGCGATTAACCACCTCAATTTCGACCTGAATGAAGGTGAATTGCGGGTTGTGATTGGACCCAATGGAGCCGGAAAAACAACCTTTCTCGACACGATCACAGGCAAAACACAACCGACGATCGGCAGTGTTCATTTCAAGGGTCGCAATACAAAGGGCTTAAAAGAGCATCAAATTGCTCGTTTGGGTGTGGGGCGAAAGTTCCAAACGCCGCGAGTGTATCTCAATCTCACACCCCGTGAGAATTTAGATTTGTCCTGCGCTCGTCACAAGAATTTGTGGAATGCAATCACGAATCACCGCCCGATTGCAGAGCAGAGAACGGTATCAGGATTGCTCGAAACAATTGGGTTAGAGCGAAAGGCAGACATCAAAGCGGCATTACTGTCTCATGGTGAAAAACAACGCCTAGAGATTGGAATGTTAGTCGCTCAATCCCCTGATTTACTTCTAGTTGATGAACCTGTCGCGGGACTCACCGATGAAGAAACCGAGAAAGTCGGAGATCTCCTTTTAGCATTGGCGGAAAGTCATTCGATTATCGTGATCGAACACGATATGGAATTCGTTCGTCAAATCGCAAGACGAGTGACTGTACTGCATCAAGGAAGTGTTTTGTGTGAAGGCACGATGGACGAAGTGCAAAACGATCCGCGAGTCATCGAAGTATACCTAGGACAACAAGAAGATCACGCAGCATAGAATACTATGAGCTATACCAAGACAACGCTAGAAACCAAGGGAATGAGTACAGCGCCTCCAATGCTGGAAATTTCTAACCTAAATGTGTATTACGGAGAAAGCCATATTCTTCGTGGTGTTGACATGAAAGTGCATGGAGGCAAAATGGTTTGTCTCATCGGGCGAAATGGGGTGGGTAAAACCACACTGTTAAAATCGATTATGGGATTGCTAAAGCCGCGATCGGGGTTAATCTCACTTGCTGGAGAATCTATCACTACGAAAATGCCTGACCAGCGTGCCCGTTTAGGGATTGGGTACGTCCCGCAAGGACGAGACATCATTCCGCGCCTCACCGTGAAAGAGAATTTAATTCTGGGACTCGAAGCCTTACCGAAGCGCAATAAAGCCGCTGCAATCCCCGATGAGATCTTTGAGCTATTTCCAGTTCTCAAAACCATGTTGTCACGCATGGGCGGAGATTTGAGCGGGGGACAGCAACAGCAACTCGCGATCGCACGTGCGCTGATGGGTCAACCGCGCCTGTTGGTGCTAGATGAACCCACTGAGGGAATCCAACCGTCGATTATTCTGGAGATTGAAGCAGCAGTGCGGCGCATTGTCGCAGAAACCGGGATCTCGGTCTTACTCGTTGAACAGCATTTGCACTTTGTTCGCCAAGCAGATTGGTACTACGCCATGCAGAAGGGTGGAATTGTGGCATCAGGTTCGACCAGCGAACTGAGCAATGACGTGATTCAGCAATTCTTAGCGGTTTAACGACTGATTGCAGATGATTGTTCAACTTTGATAGTACTGATCTAAAGTTGAACAATCATAGATTGCTGGTTGAGTTTTTCGTCCGAAAACTTAGCCAGCAATTTTTAGCGATCGCTGTTCATACCTGTAGTATTGTTCGCGCAGTTCAGGGCAAGTTATCGCGATCGTTGAAAGATACGGCTTAACTTTGTGCGGCATCGCTTAAGAGATGTCTGTTCTTCAAATTAGGTTACGCCTTCGCCTGTAGTCCTCGGAATAGGTCGTTGGCGATCGCAGTACCCAACAAAATCAGACCGCCGCCCACTAGCATGGATGGTGTTACGGGTTCTGACAATGCTAACTTGCCCCACAGCAGCGTAAATAGTGGCACAAGGTAAGTAACGGTTAGTGCTTTAGTGGAACCGATGTTTCGGATCAGTCGGAAATATAGGACAAACGATAGGGGAGTTGAGAATAGAGCAAGCGCTAGTACGGCTAGCACAACTTTGGGCGAAGGAACCGTCTCTGGAACTGTGAACGGTAGGGCAGGGACTAAAAGCACAGCCGCTCCAAGCTGACTCATTGTTGTAATGACCAGCGGCGATACGTTCGAGAGTTTTTGTTTAACGTAAGGTGCGCCGATCGCATAAACCAGCGAGGCTAACAGACTAGCCGCGATCGCTGCCATAATTGAAAATGAGGCTGCAAACGGTTGCCAGCCAATTAGGATAAGAACACCTGCGAATCCACAAATAAAACCGATCGTTCGACTTAGTGTAAATCTCTCCTTCAGCCACACTGCCGCTACCACTGCTCCAAATAGTGGCGACGTTGCGTTTAGGATGGAATTAAAACCAGCCGGAAGTTCGATCGACGCAAAAGCAATCAGCACAAATGGAATGGCAGAATTAAGACAGCCTGCAATGAACAACGGAACCAAGCTAGAGCGAACTTCGCCCCAAAGTTTGAGCCAAATCACAATCGGCAGTAGAACCAGACCCGACAGCAAAACGCGAATCTCAATCAGCCAGATGGGTTCTATAATCGGGGCAGCAATTCGCAAGAACAGAAAGGAACTGCCCCACACTGCTGCTAATAGCAAAATTTCTACTACATCCGAAATCCGCATAGCTAATTCAACTTATAGAAGTTCTTGGTAAACAAGTCTCGCAACCTCTCGACAAAGTTCAATTCCTTGATAATTTTCCACTAATCCTGTGGTCATGACCACAATCACAGCCGCTTCTCTTTGCCCAAACAACACACCAACATCGTGTTCAAGCCAGAGTGCTTCGCCTGTTTTATTGGCTAACCTTGTTCCTTTTGGAACGCCAAGATGCAGCTTATTCTTACAGTGTTGTCCCTCAAGCAGTTTTAGGGGTTCATGTTTGTACTCACCGAGTAACGACTGCTGTTGTACAAAACTCTCTAACATTCTAGCCATATCTGTCGGGGTCGTGAAGTTATCTTGATTGAGATCGCTTGAATCATGCAGTTTGTGTTGCAATTTAGTGTGCATCAGTCCAAGGTTTTGAATTGATGTATTGATGTTCTCCATGCCAAGTCGATCAATCAAGAGATTTGCTGCTGTATTATCACTAATGACTGTCATCAGTACCGCCAAGTCATGTAACCGCAGCTTTAACCCTGGCTTGAGTTGACGTAGAACACCAAAGCCGATCGCGATATCCTCATCTCGCAACTCAATTTCCTCAGTTGGATCAATCCTGCCCGTTGCACATTGATAAAAGAACTCCCATAAAATCGGAAGCTTAATTAAGCTCGCTGCGGGAAATAGTAACTCAGCATTGAATCGAAAGCATTGCTCTTGACCCAGTGTTTTAACCACGATTCCTGGAGTACCTGGAAAATTGGCAATGAGAGATTCAAAAGTATTTTTGCTCACACGGTGTTGATCTGTCATAGGGTACTAGCACACCCGTTTTTGTTATTTACGGTGTGTTTTGAAGCTACGAGTTTAATGGGAAGTTGCGATCGCTACTGAGAAATCGACTTGTAGAATCAGTAATAATATATCTGAAAGCTATGATAAGTCCGATACTTGAGCTTATCTTAATGGCTTCCGTTTTGGAGAATTCTTAAAATGACTGCGTTTCTGTTGACCTTCAATCTGGTTGGCACATTCGTTTTTGCGATCGAGGGTACAGCCGCAGAGGTGTTACGCCGAATCGATCTGCTCGCGCTACTATTGACCCTCGATTTGCTTGGTACGTTTGTTTTTGCGCTCAGTGGTGCAACAGCAGGGGTCATACACCGACTCGATCTGTTCGGCGTGCTTGTGCTGTCCTTTATTTCTAGTACGGCTGGTGGGATTACACGAGATGTACTGCTCGGTGCAGTTCCACCACAAGCCATTAGCGACTGGCGTTATTTTGGTGTTTCTCTCCTTGCAGGTTTAATTGCATTCTTCTTCTCCCCCCGAATCGTGCGTTTGCGGAGTGCCGTATTAATGTTTGATGGTGCGGGATTAGCGCTCTTTGCAGTCTCTGGCACACAAAAAGCACTCGCTTATGGACTCCATCCAGTCATGGCAGCCCTGCTCGGTATGCTCACTGGGATTGGTGGTGGTGTAGCACGCGACCTGTTGATTAACGAAGTCCCTACAGTGTTGCGAACCGATTTATATGCAGTTGCCGCACTTGCTGGTGCGATCGTGATTGTGATTGGACGGATGTTCAATTTCGCGCCTGATGCGACAGCAGTGATCGGTGCAGCCCTCTGTTTCGGAATCCGTCTGTGCGCCATATACTACAAATGGCAGTTTCCTAAAGCACGCCCATTTTCTCAATCGAAGGGAGGAGCAGAGAAGTTAGAAGACAACCAGGATTGAATTTTAAGCAATTGTTCCGAGACCGTCCCGCTTTGGGTTGCAGTGCCAGGAGCTTCCCTAACTGCTGCCAAAATTGGTTAGAAGTTTCATCGATCCTATGTCGCTTGCTCTAGATGACCTTGCGTTGTTTTTGATTAATCCTGCGGATCTTACTTGCTTACAGATTAATGCTGTCTCTATCGATCGGGAGAGACTCACTTTTTTAATGAATTGCTCTATACTTTTTCATCAGATTCTATTCCGAGGATAGACGTAAACTTCTGAGCGACTTTGTAGTCTAACAGTGTCCTTCAAGCTTCAACCCACTAGATCGTAAGTCCCTAAACAATACACGGAACATTCTAAAATGCGTAGATGGATTAACCGTACAGTGCATCGATTGAGCAGTACAACCGTGAAGCTCATTTTCTTCATGGGCGGGTTTCTTGTACTCTGGGGAATGCTTGCACCGGTCAATACGATCGTTTGGTGGTTGAATCAGACTGCCGAGAGCTTAGGATTAGAAGAAAAAGACGAGGAAAAACCTGATGTGTTGCTTCAGCCTGCGATCGCTGCTCCAGGCTCGAAGATTGATTGTTATCTTGTGTTCCTTCCTGGTGTGGGGAACTTCTCACCGGACGAGATTACCGAGGGCGAACGGACGTTTATTGATCAGCTTGCAGCACGCCATCCAAACTGTGTCGCTGTGCGAGATGTCTTTCCTTACTCAGTGTTGAATCGGGCGCTTGATCAAAGCCCTTCATCCGCGCTATGGGAAGCTGCAAGAAATACCGAACCCTTCGGATACGTGCTAGTGCAAATCCGCAATCTTTGGCGTTTTGCAATTTCAGCCGACGATCGGTATGGCCCGGTGTATAACTTAAGTATTGCTCACACGATTGTCGATCGCATGAATGCTGCCCATCGGATTGCTCGTTCTGATCGACCCATTAACTTAATTTTGCTCAGTACCAGTGGTGGAACTCAGGTTGCTTTAGGGGCAGCGGCTCACCTCGATCGCTGGATTAATGCGCGGGTTACTATCATCTCACTGGGGGGCGCATTTGAAGGCAGAGCAGGATTTAACAATGTCGCTCATGTCTATCACCTGTGGGGCGATCGCGATTGGATTACGCAGCTTCCTCGTGTTGTCTTTCCGGCACGTTGGAGTATCGTGAGCAATTCGCCTGTAAATCAAGCGAAACAACAAGGACGCTACACAGTTTGTAATGTCGGGAATCAAGAACATGATGGCTCTGAGGGCTATTTCGGAGAAGCGATGGCATCGAACGATACCTCTTATCTTGAACAAACGTTGGAGCAAGTGAATCAGTTACCCATTTGGTCGATCAATCAACCCCTAAGCGATTACTGTCCTGTTCAAAAAAACTCATCTACCGCACGACCAAAAGAAAAATGATGACAAAGCCATCTACCTGATCTGAAAGCTTGCACTAATCAGAAGCACTTTTATTCATCATTGCTCCTCAACCTCGAACGCCACATCAATTTCATCGGATGACCTCAAGAGTATTATTTTTTGTGAGTAAGCCTCTTTGAATAGAAGGACTCAGAGAGTAGGGGAACTTTATTGCTGCTTTTGAAAGGGTTCAGGGCTTAAGCGATATTGCTCCTGATTCTGAAGCAGAGGTAGCCTTACAATAAAAGTTGCTCCTCGCCCTTCACCCATGCTTTCGGCTTGAATTGTTCCATTCTGTTGCTCAACCAAGTAACGTGCGATCGCGAGTCCTAGTCCTAACCCAGAGTACGATCGAGTACTGGTACTATCGGCTTGACGAAAGCGATCGAACACATACGGCAGAAAATCGGCTCGAATGCCAACTCCGGTATCCGTGATTGTAATTTGTGCGACCGGTTCAATTCGCTCTAGTTTCACAGTAATTCGTCCTTTTTCAGGCGTGAACTTCACCGCATTAGAAAGTAAATTCCAGAACACTTGCTGCAATCGATCGGCATCTCCCCAGACGAGAGGCAAAGCTTGATTTTGTTGAATTAAGAACTCAAAGTGAAGCTGTTTTGCCTCAATTTTGGGTCGAACAACATCCACAGCAGCATCGATAATATCAATCAGATTTACAAC
>JADEXW010000794.1 GCA_015206935.1 Pseudanabaenaceae cyanobacterium LEGE 13415
CCCAATCGCGACATCACTTCGCCACCGAGACCCGGAATTCGCATCTTCAAGCCTTTGAGATCCGCGATCGTATTCACCCGCCGCTTAAACCAGCCGCCCATCTGTACTCCAGTATTACCCGCTGGAAAATTAATAATACTGAAATCCGAGTACAGCTTTTGCATCGCGTCGAGTCCGCCCCCGTGATACAGCCAAGCATTCTGCTGTTGAGCATTCAGCCCAAACGGAACTGCACAACCGAACGCCAACGCTGGATTTTTTCCGGTGTAATAGTAGCTCGCGGTATGTCCACATTCGACTGTCCCATTTTGCACCGCATCTAAGACTTGTAATCCTGGTACAATTTCCCCGGCTGCAAAGGGTTGAATTACGAATCGTCCATCGGTCATTTCTGAAATGCGGCGACAAACCGTTTCTGCTCCACCAAAAATCGTCTCTAGGGATTTGGGCCAACTGGTTGCCATGCGCCATCTGACCGACGGTAAAGCGGTTCCTGCCGTTGCTGCACCTCGCTTACGAATCGTACAAGCCGTTAAAGTACTTGATGCGATCGCGGCTCCTAAAACAAATCTGCGCTTCATTCGTGTTGCCCAACTCGTATCGAAGATCTTACCGAGTGATGAGGACAGAATTTCAATCGCACTTATCTTTTCCAAATCGCAGATCTTCTAATCGCTTCTGAGCATCAGGATCGATCGAGTGCATTAACAATCGTCCCGCTGATTTCTTCTTCGGTTTCAACTTACTCTGGACCCGCCGCGCCGCGAACTCGACTTCATTCGCTAATTTTTCCGCAGACATCCACTCAGCACCGTATCCAACCACGGTTAATTGTTGAGCGCGATCGCTAGTCGCTACGATCAACCGCTGCTTAAACTTGCGAATGTCATGCCGAAAATCTGCACAAGTTTTCTCAATATATGTATCTGCGGTCTGTCCAAAATCGGTGTAGCACACATACAAATGCTTGGTAATTTCCTCACGATTCGTCGGACAATCCCGATATTGCGCGTCAAAGACAACGTGAGTTTCAAAATTCTGATAGGAGCTATACCCAATGAGCGCTTCGACTAATTTGCGTCGCGATTCTTCTAAACCATCTCGATCGCGAACTACTTTCAACTCATGCCAAGCTCCGACTATGTTATAGCCGTCCACCAATAGAAGTGCCTGTGGTGCAGAACGTGGCATCACTCAACGCTGAAAGAACATTGCAAAGTTTTGTTTGCTTCACTCCTCCATAATATTGCATTTCTTTAATTTGATTTGGTATCGATCGTGCTTGTTTCTTGAAATCGAGGTGGGGTCACTTTCAATTTGCGACAGATCTACTTTCAAGCCATTGCGCGATCGATTCTTGAGTTTCTTCTCCTGCCGCCAGTCGCAACATAATCTGCACAACTTCATCTTCTGGCGCATCCAAAGAATAACCATTTAGCTCAAGAAAAACCGCCATCACAACAAAGGCAACTCTTTTATTGCCATCAACAAAGGGATGATTCTTAGCAAGTCCAAAAGCGTATGCGGCTGCTAAGTCAAAGATTGTAGGAGCTTCACCATAAATTAAAAGATTCCGAGGTCTTGCCAAACTTGCTGATAGCAAATTCTCGTCCCGAACACCAGGACGACCTCCGTATCGATCGATTTGATCAAGTTGAATCCTTCTTACAAATGATTCTGATATCCAAATCGGCTCTTGAGTCACTTTGATAGCTCACGCAAGGCATTTTTATATTTCTCGTTCACTTTCTGATAAGCCTGCATCGCTTTGTCCAAATTTGGACGGTGATTCGTGATCTCGATTCCATCGGGTGTCTCTGAGATGTAAACCGTATCACCTTCCTTTACTTGGAGCTTCTGCAAAACTTCCTCTGGTAATGCCAGTCCAAGTGTGTCACCCATTTTTTCGATCTTCAGATTGTCTACATTCATAAGTTATAAAGACAAGATAGCTTGATCATAACTTGTCAGATTAAGGGCGATTGCATCAAAGAAACTCATCGTATGACTTATCGATCGCACTTACGTTTGATGACTTTCAGAATCCCATTAAGCGAATCTCTCTGCTGTAGCGCGACTGCCGATTTAGCGTAACCTTGCTCTAGAAAAATGTTTTACCGTTGTATTTTAGCTTGTGGAGCGCTAGAGACTAATTTTAGACAAACCCTAGCTCTAATCAAACTTAATAAGAATTGATTTACGTTGTGTATCAAATGAATGTAGCTGCTACCAACATTTTCGTTGGCTTAACAGAGTTCAACCCCAATAATAGAGTT
>JADEXW010000795.1 GCA_015206935.1 Pseudanabaenaceae cyanobacterium LEGE 13415
ATAGTGCATCATGTAAGCGCGTTGAGGTGGGCGATACGTATTGGTAACCGTAATCTCTGCGCCTGCATCTCGTAAGGCTTTTTCAAAGGCTTGAACTCGTTGGCGAAAGGGTGAAGCCAAATCATCGATCGAGTTACTCGCTGGGAAAAATCTCACCCACTGTGCGCCGCTTAATCTCGATCGTTGTCGTCGCGCATACTCGGTCAAAATCGCTAATCCGGGCGCATAATCCGCTCCCAATCTTTGTTTCGTTTGATTCGAGAGTTGAGTATCCAAACGCGGACGGAAATTGACATCGAGAATTTTGTAAGCTTCGGTCATGCCTTTCGTGCTACCGAATCCGAAATTTCCATCGATCGTTAAAGGTGGATTCAATCGCCCGATCGCGTTCAAACTTCTTTGTAAGTCCTGAACCTCTGCAATTCCATAGGTTAAATAGCTCAGTAACATCGCAGCATTTAGACCTGCTACACGGTAAATAAATCCCTGTGATAATGCTCTGGCATAAGTTCCCCGACCGACTACGCCATCTGCAACCAGCCCATTCTTTTGCTGGTAATCTCTGGTTGCTCTGTCGGTCACACTTCCGAAGCCATTATCCACAGCTCCGATCGGATAATTTTGATCTTGTAAAAATCTTTGCCATGCGCCGACAGGTGCGCCAGTTGATCCCCGTTGAATCGTTGGTAGTCTTAGCGCATTGATATTAAAAGCCATTTCTGTCTCCTGAACCCGATCGAGGCGCTCATACCAAATTGATTTTTGAGTACTACAGATCCGGGAAGCCCCCTAGCCCCCAATCCTGGGGGAACAAGAATCAAAGTCCCCCAGAATTGGGGGATTTAGGGGGCGAAGGATCTATCGCACAAACAAATTAATTCAGTAGCAGAACGCCTCGCAATCTATCATAATGACCGCAACAAAAAACGGATGTAACGCTTAATCAAGTCCTGTTACATCCGTTGATAGTTTATTCCGTTCAACTAAAAGTCAGAAGGAGCCGCTGATCGCATTTTTGCTTTCGCTTTCGCCGCACTCTTCTTCAGGGCATCTAACCGAGATTGATAGCGCGATCGCAGTTTTTTCTTCGGCGTTTGATCGATCAAAGTTTTCAACGCACTGCCCAAACTCTTGTAAGCATTCGGCAGCGTATAACCAAATCGAGTCGCCAACTGGATCGCCCGTTCGTCCGCTTCGATCGCTTCTTTGACAGTCTTGTCACTATTATTTTTCTGGTAGAGTCTCCAGCCAGCCACACCAGATAATCCCATCGCTAGCAGCAACAGTAAGCCATCTTGAACCCATAGCTCACCGACTGCACCCCCTAACCCGATCGCTAATGCCGCCATTTCCCAGCCGTCTTTGGGAATGGTGTCTGCTTGGATGCGAGCGACTTCATGCCAGAACAAGAGATTGCGCTGGTCGATCGCCAGTTGATCCCATTTCGGCATGTCGATCTGAATCTCCACCTCATCGCGACCAATTTCTTCGCTAGTGATTAAGGGGGGATTTACGGCAGTCGTCGTCTCGATCGTGACCCAGCTTTGCAGTTCTGGAGGCAGCAAGGTCTTCAAGCGACGTAACTCGCTCATATCGGCTCTAGCGGACGAGGTTGCATATGATGTCATGTAATCAGCCTCAGAATGAATTCCTAACCTCTAGGAACGATCTTAGCGATTCCACGGATTAAGGGTAGGTGATTTTCATTCTGCCTGATGAAACCTTTATCAAGCAAGTCGTATGAACCGAATTTTTTAAGGATTGGGGGGCTAATTGCTCATGCGGGTGGGAGGAGGAGTGGGTGGACTCTCTGGTGTGTAATGAGCGATCACGAATAGAGGCAGAACAAGTGTAATCACCGCGATCGCAGTTCCCACAAGATTCGCCACAAAGTGACTAGCAGGTTGACTGGATCGTTCTGGAGCGGTCGTCTCACTCCCGATGTGCATAGATGAATTAACCAATTCGATACGGTTAGCAGGAAGCCCTGATTCTTTCCTAGTTAACCCAGGGAACAGGAAAAAGATTTCACTGTATGGATAATTTTAGCTGATCTTTTCAACAGAACTGTTATCCATTAACAATCCTAATTATAGTTGGGGAACTTTTGATAGGATTTGTCTGATTTAATGATTGGCATTGATACGTCGGATAGATGTTGGGAGTGCGATCGCGCTAATACCAGATTGATTTTTAAGTGCAACAAATGCGGCAAGCCCCCTAACCCCCAAGTTTGGGGGAACAAGAGTCAAAGTCCCCCAGAATTGGGGGATCT
>JADEXW010000796.1 GCA_015206935.1 Pseudanabaenaceae cyanobacterium LEGE 13415
GATCATGCTAGACATTGACTTGAAACAGCTTCCCACCAGCGAAGAACTACCCTGCTCCGATGATACGCCTGTGGATAACGAAGACCAGAACCTGTTGCCAAATGTTCTCCTGTTTCTGCTCAACACCCTCTGGGCGGATCGAATGGACTGGTACTTCGGAGTAGACATGGCAGTGTATCACCTCACAGGCGAGAATCCGCGAATTCCTGTTGTTCCGGATGCGTTCTTAAGTGTGGGAGTCGATCGTAAAAAAGGGGGCAAGTCTCGTCGCAGCTATGTGACCTGGGAAGAGAACGGCATTGTTCCGATCATGACTTTGGAAATGGTGTCACACAAACCGGGCGGCGAATATCGTGAAAAAATGGCAATCTATACCCGTTTAGGGGTGCTGTATTACGTCATCTACAATCCAGAGTTTTGGAGACGGGATAAACATGAGCCGTTTGAAGTCTACAAACTAGTTGATGGCGAATATCAGCGACAGGCAGGAGAACCTTTTTGGATGCCAGAGATTGGATTAGGAATTGGACGAGTGCAAACGAGCTTTGGAAATTTACCACAAGAACAGCTTGCCTGGTTTGACGATCGAGGAGAACGCTATCTCACGGAAGCCGAACGTGAACGGCAACAGAAAGAAGCGGAACGACAAAGACGAGAGCAATTAGAAGCCTTTTTACGATCGCAAGGCATCGATCCAGACAACCTACCAAGCTGAATCGGCTTTCTCTTCCCACAAATCCGGTACGGTCTTGCCTTGTCGTCGCAGTTCTGAATCGAGAAATAACCAGTACAAAATTTCTTCTGCTCGATCGCACTCTTCCCGAATCGCATCAAGGTACTGGTTTACGGCTTCATACTGATTCTCATCGGTATACTCAAAAGCCCGTTCAAACTGGACGCGATGCCGCTCCTGGATTTGTAAAAATTGATAGGCGTATTCATCCTCACGCGGGTCTTCGACCATCCAACAATGGTCAATTACGTACAAGACATCGGATCGCGACACGGGTTGCACAGTTACTGAGTATATCTTAATACAGGAAACATTATGTCAGGCAAAACGGAAAATAGCGTATCGATTCTTCGATCGTAGACAAATGCAATTCTACAGAGTCGTAAGCCAGGTTACAAAAGATAAAAAATTCTAAGCGATTACAAAACACTTTTTAATATAGAGAATTGCAAAACAACTCCAATTTTGAGATGAAAATCCGTTAATTTAAGAGCATTAAAGCCTCTAATTTTTCGTCTCTTTGCTCATCTTCAACATGAAAATACAACTTGATCGGAAGTTGACAACTTGCCCTAAGAATCTAATTTGTACCGTTTGCAACACGGCATTTGAGGTAGGGAAAATTCGGCTTCTGCTCTACACCGATCGCGGTTTTTTACTCGGCGATATTTCCCCCGATTGTCTCAAACTCTCTTCATCTGAAATCCGCACTAAACTCCGGGAACGGGCTTGCGCGATGTTGCAAGACGACAATCCTGAGCGCGATCAACTCAGAGATTCTGCACTCGAACTGCTTCAAGCCGCACAAGAGCCTGTCCGATTTCCCACCGCATTTGATTGGTGGGTGAAGAAATTTGAAATCTTTTCGGAGGAATCCCAAGAAATCGAAGCCACTCGAAGTGGGCTTTCGGACTACTATGTGCTGGAACGATCGCGCTTACAAAAGATGCTCGACGACGATCGCGACTAATCCACACTGAAACCAATTTGCGCTAGTGTGGTCGAAGTGAGATGGATAGGCTCGATCGTGAAATCACTTCAGAAACTCTCGGCGACAATTGGACTGACAATGCTGTGTGCGTTGTCGCTTTCAAGTTGTGCAAATTCCCCGCTGGCAGGTTCGCTCAAGGATTCGCTGGCGGCTGACCCTCGGTTAACGGGCACTGCAAGTCCCCAAACTTCTCCTCAGCAGACGGCACAACTCCCGCCGACTTTTCCCGCAGAAGTGCCCCGCTACCCGAACGCAACCTTGCTGGAAGCTCGATCGACCAGCAACACTCCGGTTGAGCAAAGTACAGATTTATTCACCCGCTGGTCAACCGTGGACGATCGCGATCGCATTTTCAATTTCTACCGGGATGAACTGCAAAAGAACGGTTGGACGTTGAATGAGCAAAATGCAGAGCAAGGACGACTCATTGCATCGCGGCAACGCTTGAAAGTGGGAATCGGAGTTGCAGCGGCTCAGACGGGAGCAAATTTCTCGATCGAGACTCAAGCCGAATCGCAAGCGGCACAGCCGAGTAGTCCAAGTC
>JADEXW010000178.1 GCA_015206935.1 Pseudanabaenaceae cyanobacterium LEGE 13415
TACCTGGAGCAACTAGCGATAGTTTAGAGTCTCATGCAGCCGCTTTAGAGTATGTCGATCGACATTTAGGCAAGCTTTGGAATGCTCTACGCCAAAGAGGTTCAACGTTCTGTATTCTCTGCTCAGATCACGGAACCACTTACGGCGATGATGGATACACTGGACATCGATTAAGCCATTCCGCAGTTTGGACAGTCCCTTACTCTGAGTTTCTTTTATGAATCAGTCCCCATATCAAACCTATGTGTACTCTTACCCGCATAAGACCGCTTACCGAGAGTTGAAACCTCGATCGCTGTCTGAAATCTGGGCAACTGAGAATAAGAACGCTCTTTTTCTCTACATTCACATTCCTTTCTGTGAGATGCGCTGCGGATTTTGTAATCTATTTACAACAGTGAGTCACAATGATGATTTTGTCAGTCGATACGTAGCAGCATTGCAGCGACAAGCGAATCAGGTGAAATCAGCATTAGGTGAAGTGCAATTTGCTCGATTTGCATTGGGCGGAGGCACACCAACACAGTTATCGATCGAGCATTTGGAATCTGTGCTAAATGTTGCAGAATCAATGGGAGCAAAGCTTTCAGAAATTCCGGGTTCAGTAGAAGTTTCACCTGAGACAGCAACCGATGAGAAGTTGAAACTATTGCGCGATCGCGGACTCGATCGAATTAGTATCGGTGTTCAAAGTTTCGTTGATAGTGAAGTTCTCGCCACTCAACGCCGCCAAACTTCGGATCAAGTCAAGGCTGCACTAACTAGAATTCGAGCCGCAAACTTTCCGAATTTGAACATTGACTTGATCTATGGACTTCCGGGACAAACTGTAGAAACTTGGTTGCACTCACTGAAAACAGCTTTGGTCTTTGAACCTGAAGAAGTTTATCTCTATCCGCTCTATATTCGTCCGTTGACGGGATTGGGAATCAGCGATCGAGAATGGGACGATATTCGTCTCGCTTGCTATCGCACAGGTCGAGACTTTCTCAGAGCTAACGGCTACACTCAAGTTTCAATGCGAATGTTTCGATCGAACACTGCACCGGAGGCTTCCGCACCTGTGTATTGTTGTCAAGCGGATGGAATGGTCGGATTAGGGTGTGGGGCGCGATCGTATACTCGCTCTTTGCACTACTCGAATGATTACGCAGTGAATTCCAAAGAGATCAAGAACATCATCGAACAATACAATAGCACCGAAGATTTTACGGCAGTGAACTATGGCTTTGAGTTGGATGTAGAAGAACAGAAACGACGATTTATCTTGATTTCGGTGCTATCAGAAGAAGGACTGAATCTTGAGAATTATCGCGATCGCTTTCATTCTGAACCTCTTCAAGACTTTCCACAACTCCAAGGATTGATCGATCTAGGTTTAGTGCATGATTGGAAGCTAACAGAATTAGGACTTGAGCGTTCGGATACGTTCGGCGCTTGGTTGTTCTCAAATACTGTGCAATTCAATATGTCAATCTATTCGCTGAAATAACAATGCACCTTACTATTCTGTATCGAGGTTCGCTGGTTAGTTGTAACTATGGTTGTGAGTATTGTCCCTTTGCAAAACGCCAACAATCAGCGGCGGAACTCGCGATCGACAAACAAGAACTCGATCGATTTACTGATTGGATTGCAAATCATCCTGAACATGAGTTTTCTATCTTGTTTACGCCTTGGGGTGAAGCTCTAATTCATTCTGCTTATCAGCAAGTACTCTGTAAGCTATCTCACCTTCCGAATGTTCGCAAAGTTGCAATTCAGACGAATCTATCTTGTGATTTGCATTGGATTGATCAGGCAAACTCCGAAACATTAGCTCTCTGGACTACATTTCATCCTGAATGGTCAGAGCCTGATCGATTTTTAGAAAAGTGCGATCGCTTAATCAGTCAAAACATTCGCTTTAGTGTGGGTGTCGTTGGTTTTGCGAAGTTTAGAAATGCGATCGCAACTTTACGTGAAAGACTTCCTCAAAGCGTTTATCTATGGATCAATGCGGTGAAGGCAGAACTACCAAACTTAGCAGAAGACGATCGCGCTTTCTTTCAATCGATTGACCCGCTCTACGAATTGAATACAAAACACTATCTAAGCTTCGGAAAGTCTTGTCGAGCAGGACAATCCGTGATCTCAGTGGATGGGAAAGGAACCATTCGCAGGTGTCATTTTATTAAAGATGCGATCGGGAATATCTACGACTCAGAGTTTGAGAAAATTTTGTTCGATCGACCTTGCACAAATGAAACTTGTCATTGTCACATCGGTTATGTTCATCTTGACTACTTAGAGTTAGACAAAGTTTTTGGCTCAAGAATCTTAGAACGCATTCCAATTACTGCTCAAATCGGCGCATGAGTTGTTCGTACTGCGATCGCTTTATTGCTGCTCGATTCTGAATCTGCTCCCATCGAATTGACATAAACGCCTCCCATTGTGGAGCCTGCTGACGTTGAATCGCATCAATTGGAATTGCAGCTTCAACCTCAATTCCATACTGATACCAGGCGTTTAGACCTGCATCTGTCCAGATATTCTCTGCAATTCGTTCGATACAGTTGAGCAGCGATCGTACAGATTGGCTAGCAAGTTGCGAAGTCAAGAAAGCCCGTAAAATCAAAATCGCTAATCGAACGTGCTTTTCATCTTGTCGAGCAGTTTGATCCAAACCTCGCAAACATTTAAGCTTACTTTCCAAACATAGCAATGGATGTAGGACTCTTAATTGAACACCAGAGAGCGAATCTGTCCCCAAAAATGGTAGAGCAGTGCTAACAATTTCAGTATCATTCAATCCATACACAGAAGATAAAATATCAATTCGGAACGGTCGATCCTGCCAATTGATGATCACAACACTAGCATTAGGAGAAGGATCAAAGTTCTTTGCAAGTGTGAGTCTTCCAGATAGCACTTCTGAACACTGAATCGCTTCGAGTCTTCCACCAAACAGATCTAAATCGACACTTGCAAACGGTTGAAGTTCGTCCCATTCTGGTCTGGGTTGATAGTATTGCATTGCCCATAGATTGATTGCCTGACCGCCTACAATTACTAAGTCAATCTCGGCTTGTTGAAGCTGTTGTAATACTGTTTTGAGAGCATCAGGCGTAAGGGGAGACATCACACAATTGGTTGAAGGGAAATCGGTCGATCGATCAATTAAAAGTTGATCAATCTGGACTTGCCACAATTCGGCGTGTAGTGCTTGATTGACCTGATTTTGAGCTTGTTCGGGGGGAGTTGGAGCAAACGTTGTCGAGCCGCTATCTTCTCGGCTTCTAGAACATTAAGCGATTGAGAAATATCATCCATAAATAGTTAGCAGAATACTATAGGAGGAGTAGAATTTTCTCATTCTAATCTGAATCAAGTTTTCAATGGAGCAATTTTGATGCCAGAGCAAACCGATCCTCAATCGACTGATCTTGTAATGGGTGGAACAGCACCATCTCCGATTGATGCTGTCGTTTTGGGTGGAATTTCAGGACTAAAGGCAAGATTTGAACATGCGGAGATTGAACAGAAACGATCGATACTCTCAGAAGCTATTCAATATGGTGAGGAAGGCATCGCATTGCTGTGGCGCGGATTGGAAGATGATAGTTTGAAAGTGCGATCGCATTCCTATTTCTTGCTCAAATCCGTAGGCGTACAAGCACGTGAATTAGAAATGGGAATTCCTTTGAAAGTGGGTGATCATATCTATGGAGTTTACCAATCTTCAGTCACTTATGGAGATGATTGGTATTACATCAATTCTTCGATCGATGACGAGGAAGAAGATGATGAGGATTGGGATGATAAACCGGACTTTTACCATGTGGGTCAAACAAAAGAGGGAAAAGAGTTTGTCTATATTTCTGAGGTTCCAGGAAGAGATCCATCAATGTCAGAATATGATTACTACCATCCAAGTCTTGTTCGTCACTATATTGAGCAAGTCGTAGCAGAAGAAGTTGCACAAGCAGTCTATTGCAATCATTTTTCGGATCTTTACTGTGAGATTCATGAAATTGATGAAACTTGGAGTGCGCCCGATATCGATTTGAGAGCATGGGTAGAAACTAACAACATCACGATCGATGCCGTTTTTACTGAGGATCGCGGGGGATGGGGCGACCAGGAATGGCAGTATCGCTGTCGAGTGTTGATGAGTTTGCAAAAACAAAAACAATTCAATCGGCTGCGTGAACTCTGGGAGCAGCTAGAGTATAGTCCATTAGGATTTGTGCATGAGCATCTGATCGATCGTACTTGTTATCTTCGACTTTCCAACGATGACACAACAGCCTAATGATACTAATGCCGTTTTGGGTGGACAAAGCTTACCCAATAGTTTGACGTTAGGTGGAATTGAAGGACTGCGACAGCGATTTAAGTTTGCATCTCCCGACCAAAAAATGGAGCTATTAACCGATACGCTGAACTATGATGCAGCCGGAATTGATTTACTCATTGATCTGCTCGATGATGCTGAATTGAAGGTGAGAGTTACAGCATATGAATTGCTGGTGCTGATTAATTCGGAAAAAGCAACGGAAGCGATCGCGCAAGGCATTCGATTAAATCCAGGTGATCGCATTTATCACGTTTATGAATCAGCGATCGAATATAACGATTGTTGGTTAGAGTTGATGACTGAACTTGACGACTGGCGAACAGAATATAATGCTCCAAAACAAATTTCGTCTCATTTTGTTAGAGATGAAGCAGAAGTAGCGGCATTAAAACTTCATCAAGAACGTGCATATAGCTTAGATTTGACAAGCTTTGGAAAACAACATATTCATCGGGAATTTAGTCTTGAACAATGGTTGGTCGAGCATCGGATCTTCGATCGACAACCCGAAGAAACCGTTTTAGAGTTTTCCGAGCGGCTCAGACAAATCTTTGAAGCAACTGGACATACAAATCTGATAGTAAAACTATGGCAGAACTTTCAGAAAGAGAATTTTGATATCGATCGATGGTTTGCTTCTCTTGAATTTTCTGGGCGATTGCCTGACGAAACAGACTGGGAATTTGAGGCAAGAATCGTCCAAGCTCTCAAAGTGCTTAACTATGATGAGCCATTCGGGGAACTTTGGATAGAAGCTGCTGGCAGACTGGCTTTTGTGCAGGAAGAAACTGTGACAGAAGTGAGATATGTTAACTCGATCGACTTTGAGATATGACACAACATCCCTAGAAAATTGAAGGTGTACTGATGTTAGGACTGAGTATTACAGCGATCGGTCTTCGCCCTCTCTCCGATTGCCTCACCATTTTCGATCAACTGCGCCAACCGCTTCAGCTTGACTTTCTCGAACTCGCGATCGGTTCTCCTTGCGAGATGGATGCAAATTATCCAAATGTGCCGCTGATTCTGCATGATTCCTGTCTCTATCGCAACGGCTTCCGCTGTCGGTTGATGCTGAATCAGCCTCGAAGCTGGAAACCTTATGCGGAATTTGTTGAAACGCATGAGGTTGCAGCTTTAACGCTTCATGCACCGTTGAGGAAAGACTATGAACAATCTCAACTTGAAGATGCACTGAAAGCACTAGAACAGACAGTTCAAGTTCCGGTGTATGTTGAAGTGATGCCATCACCGGAATATTGGTGTTCGAGTGTTGATACCTTAGTCCAGCATCCATTGTTGCTCGATGTGTCGCATGTGCTGATTTGGCATCAGGGCGATCGAGTGCGAACTGAGCGAACTTGTTTAGAAATGCTCGATCGAGTCAAAGCAATCCATCTCAGCCACAATAACGGTCGCGCAGATGCACATGATCTAATCCCGATGCAGATTTGGTTTGCGTCGTATTTGGATGATTGGAAGAATCGTTATTTTGTGACTTACGAGAGTTTGCCGGAAACGCAAGCAGTTTATGAGCGATTGGATAAACGGCGGCGTTAAAGAAAGTTTCAATCTCGCATTCTTAGCGATTCCGAGAGCGATCGACCTGTTCCCCCACGTCGAACTAAGATCAGTTCTGCACTAATGCTGATTGCGATCTCTTTTGGTGTTAAAGCGCCAATGTCTAAACCAATCGGCGCATAAATCGATCGACGTTTCTCTAGTGGAATTTCTGCTGCTTGAAACACTTGTCTCACGCGCTTTTCACTTCCAATCATGCCAATGTAGCGACAGGGAATTGCTCGATCGACTAATGCTTTTAATGCTGCTAAGTCGTATTGATAACCGCGAGTCACTAACGCGGCATAAAGTTGTGTGTGAGTTGCCAGTGCTTCCACTGCTTGATCGATCGAACCATTAAAAATCTTCGCATTTGGATAGCGATCGACATTTGCCCATTCTGCTCGATCGTCTTGAACGATCACTTGAAATCCAATCAAATCAGCCACTTTCGCGAGTTGAATCCCACAATGTCCCGCCCCAACAATTAGTAGAGTGGGCGGAGGTTCAATCGTTTCAATAAAAGCATGTTCAGGACAATCATCTGATAGATACGGAAATGAATCGAATGGAGTCACGATCGATACGGATTGCCCAGATTCGAGATGCGTCAGAATTTGGTGAATGAGAGAGATTGCTCGATCGCCTTCCCATCGTTCCAACCACACCCGCATCACGCCGCCACAAATGCCCTGAGTGTCCCGCTGCGGTGCGCCTGTGAGATCAATTTCGATCCATTGATTCTCGCCTGTTTCCAGCATCTTCAACGCTTGCTGAATCACTTTCGCTTCTCCTGCTCCACCCCCGATCGTGCCAAAGATTTGTCCATTCGCATCAATGATCATTTTTGCACCGACCTCGCGCGGCACAGAGCCTTTAATTTGAATCACTGTTGCCAGTACCGCAGGCAGCCTTTCTAGAACTTGAGCAAGTTGACGATAACAATCCAGCATTACGAATTTTGTAGTAGATATCAATTAGATTTTTAGCGTAATTCGACTTAGGGACTTTCTTCAGTGATCAATTCCGTCCCAAAGTTCAGAAATGGGATACACATCGCCAGTTTGCGCTTGCTGGAGCGAAAGGCGAAGGCTAGCAAGAATGAGTTCGTCTGGATCGTCGTCTGGATCGCTGGGAGGGTCGATGAGGTTGCGATCGATTAAGAGTTGGTAGAAGTCATCGACTGAGGTATGGGTAAGTCGTGCAGCTTGGTCGAGTCGGATGTGGTTTTGTTGATAAAACAAAATAGCAATTTCTTGAAGAAGCTCGCTTTCGCTCATCTGAGCAGTTTGCAGAAGGTCATCAGGGAGGGTAATGTTCATAGCAGATTACCGTAAATGGATGAGTTTGTGAGTTTCGGCAACTTCTTGGGCAAGTTCTTCTGGGGTTTGCTCTGGAAAGGTCGAGATTTACTCAAAATAGGATTGAGATTGAGAAAACATCGATCGATATCAAAAGAGCGTGCAGGCAAATCGAATCCACACTGCGGAATATACATAATTCTGTCACGCCAATCGAAACCGCTGCACGTCGCATTCGATTCGCTGCACGTCGCATTCGATTCGCGCTGCGGAATATACATAATTCTGTCACGCCAATCGAAGTCGCTTCACGTCGCATTCGATTCGCCTGCGGGATCTACGGAAATATTTCAATCGATTCCCTGATCTTGTGTTCACGTTCATGTCTATCTCCTTGACTCGGATCGATCGCGCTACCTGGGAACACTGGAAAAGAACATTTATCCAAAGGAGAAAATTCCATGCCCACGAAGCGCCTCTCGCGCGAACTGATTCAGCAAGATGTCGAATCAATGAACGGACTGAATGCAGTGTATGGCTATCACACCAGTCGTCCAGAAGCAACATTGGAAGGATTGCAGTTGGCTTACCGCACCATGCTGGCAAAACAACAAATTGAAACTGAACAGCAAGTGATCGCTCGCGAAGCTGCGGAAGCGGCGCGTCAAGCAGAACACAACTTTCATCAGGCAGTGCTTGCAATGAAAGAAGCGGTCAAAGGACAATTTGGCTCCGATGGCAAAGAAGCGGTCGCGATCGGACTTAAGCGTAAATCCGATCGAAAACTTCCCACCCGGAAACCCAAAGAGACGGCTGCGACTGCCTAATCGCTAGGGTCAACATCGATAGCTGTTTTATTCACTTAGAGCAGCTATTTTCGATGTTGAGACGTAGAATTTTTGTCCTTCCTCTAGACGGAGTTCGCCAAATCGTCTAAAGTCCATAGGAAAATTGGGATCAGGATCATGACTAATCTGAAAGTTGGATTGTTATTTGGTGGGCGTTCTGGTGAACATGAAGTCTCGATCGCATCCGCTCGATCGATTGCTCAAGCCCTCAGCGATCCAACCAATGCAGAGAAATATGATCTGATGCCGTTCTATATTCAGAAAGACGGACAATGGCGATCGCCCGATATTGCTCGATCGGTTCTAGAATCGGGAGCAATTGACTGTGAGGATAGTGCGACGAATCTTTGGCAATTTCCAACTGAAGCGGCTCAGGTCGATGTTTGGTTCCCGATTCTACATGGCCCCAATGGTGAAGATGGAACCATTCAAGGCTTGCTCACGCTGATGCAAAAACCATTTGTGGGTTCGAGTGTGTTGGGGTCTTCGGTCGGGATGGATAAGCTAGCAATGAAAATGGCATTCGCTCAAGCGGGATTGCCGCAGGTGAAGTATTTGGGCGTGAGTCGCTCGGAAGTGTACTCCAATCCTTGTGTGTTTCCGAAATTGTGCGATCGCATTGAAGCGGAATTGGGCTATCCCTGTTTTGTCAAACCTGCGAACTTAGGATCATCGGTTGGGATTTCAAAAGTGCGGACTCGTGCAGAATTGGAAGCGGCGTTGGATAGTGCTGCGAGTTACGATCGACGGATCATCGTTGAAGCGGGAGTCGTTGCAAGAGAAGTCGAATGTGCAGTCTTGGGAAATGATCAAGCGAAGGCTTCGGTCGTTGGTGAGATTCGCTTTGATAGTGATTTTTACGATTACGAAACGAAGTACACCGCAGGTAAATCGAGCCATATGATTCCCGCACAACTGCCAGCAGAAATTACGAATTTGATTCAAGAGCGAGCATTACAAGCGTTTCATGCGGTGGATGCAGCCGGATTAAGTCGGGTGGACTTCTTCTATGTGGAATCGACGGGAGAAGTATTGATCAATGAAATCAATACATTGCCTGGATTTACA
>JADEXW010000797.1 GCA_015206935.1 Pseudanabaenaceae cyanobacterium LEGE 13415
GTCCCAATCGTCCAACGCCTAAACATCCTCAACTGCGGCAGTTATCTTGTTTTGCCCTCGGTTTGATTGTGCTGCCGATCTGGTTAAGCCAGCAGCTTCCAATTCGGATGCCACCCTTAGTTCCACAGCCCACTTTCGCGTTGCTCTTGAACTCATCGTAATGACTTCAACACAAACCTACACCTGTAAGGGCTAGGGGGGCGCAATCAACCTCGCATCCCACGACTAACTTAGGAATGCTATCCATCTCGTTCAACAGAACAAAGCAATTTTCATCCTTATCGAGCATTGCTTATTAGAACAAGAATCATAGGTTGCACTTAACAATGCACTATAAATTGCAAGACGAACACAATTAGCATTCGTCTTGCACAGAATTTACTTATCACCAACCACTTTTTCGACTGCTGCTTCTGCTTTTTCAAGCAAGTTTGCTTGATCGGGATTCTCTTTCTTAAAGATCTTCAGATCCTTTTCATATTCTTTTTCCAATCCATTCGGATCTTTTGCGGCTTCTACTGCTTTTTCGTAAGCTTCTTGACGACTGCTGTACTGTTCACCATCAGGGCTGATCACTTCTTCGCTTCCGGGAGGTTGCAGTGAAACTTCCGCATAGGCAGGTGATACGAACCCCGTCCAAGACATCAAACTCACAAATACAACTGCCAATAGCGCGATTAGACGTTTCATATAAAGTCCTCCGACATAATAACGAATTTGCGTTCGTGGCAATCTTACGAAATTTGCGATCGCATCTCCGTCTATCACAGGACAGAAGCGCTCTGATCTAAGCTTAAGAAAAAACTTATCAGTGGAAAATAAATTCAGATTGACAAATTGAAATCAGTTAACTCATTGTTCCGCGTGTAACTCCAAGTTGGTTTTGTAGCTTCAAATCTTTCCAGAGTTGCATGCCCGTAATCTCGCCGTTTAAGAGTTGACGATATCGATCGATGGTTTTCACAATCTGATCATTCGACTCACTCAAAAATTCAAGTCTGAAGCGTTGTGCGCCGCACTGTAATAAGTGATGAATAAATTCTGCTCCAGTCTGTGCAGTTCCATTGAATACAGTGTTTCTACAGCCTGCATCTGCGTGTAAGATATGCTCGATTCCGGTACGATCGCGTAATTTCACTTCATGTTTTTCACACGGTCGTCCGCAGTTGGTAAAGTCTGTTCCTTCTGAGAGAAACGCACAGAAAACACAATGCTCCATGTGAAACATTGGAATATGTTGGTGAATGGTGATTTCAAACCAATCAGAAGGACAATTTTTGATTAGATGCGTGAGTTGCTCAATGTTGAGATCATACGAAGCAGTGAGACGCTCTAAGCCGAATTGTTTGAAATAATCTGCGGTGATGGCGTTTGCAACATTGAGGGAGAAATCACCAATCTTTCGGTCTTGCTCAAAATACTTTAAGTGATCATAGTTGCGGATCAAGTAACCGTCAGCATTCGATCGACGAACTTGTTCTAAGATCCATTGTTCGTTAGGCTTGGTAATTCTCGGTGGTGCAACCCAAATTTCTGCATCTGAAGATTGTCTGGTAAGTTCGACGGCTTGACGATACGAACGAGGATCTTCAAATTCACAATAAATTGTTTGAATTCCCGTTTTCAATACCGTTTCTAATTGTTTAAGAGAGCGAACCAGGATGATTAACTTTGGTGTTTGATTTTCTGGTGTTCGCCCTGGTAGCAAATCTGTAAATGATTGTGTTTCGTTCAGCGTCCATTGTTTTGGCTGAATTCTTAATTGCTCTAATCGATCGACAATTTCCCGCCGCATTCGATTCAATTCACTCACCGGAATCATTGCTGCATCGATAAGATGATTCTCTAGTTTTCCAAGCTTGAATGGTGTATTTCCCAGTCGTCCAAGCTGTTCTTGTAGTCGCTCAGTCGTTAATGGTTTGGAATGCGCTTCAACGAGGGGCATCTCAGATTCAACACGGGTAATGTGTCCGGTTGTATCCCTTGCGATCGCAATTAATCCCTGCCCAATTTCGCCATGAATTTCGATATTGATCGGTCTTTGAAATCTCGGTTGATCTCCCGCGTAAGTTTGGCGAATTTGTCGATCGAGATCTGGATCGCTCGTTTTCCAAAGCAAATCTCCAACACTAATTCGCCGCAAATTTAACTGATCGCGTCCGAAGGTGAGAATAGTTTTACCATTTTGTCGATCGACGGCATAAACCCGTCCGCCTTCTTCTTTTGCCTCTGGATGTCCTGCGTCGAATACAACACCATCACCCGGT
>JADEXW010000179.1 GCA_015206935.1 Pseudanabaenaceae cyanobacterium LEGE 13415
CCCAATGTATGGCGTAACTCAAACTGAAATTACAAAAGCGAAAATTGCTGCGAAAGCGAAAGCAAGATTTCAAGATCCTGTATTCAGGGAAAAGTTCATTAATAGCGAAAAAAAGAGGCGATATCATGAATCGCGTCGAGGAGTAAAAGTCGGTTCGTCAGTCGAGAAAGTTTCGTTAACCTGTCAATTCTGTGGCGCAATTTGTCAGATGATGCCTTCAATGGCAAATCGGAAAGATAAGAAGTACTGTTCTTATACTTGCTCTGTAAACGCTCAACACGGAAAAACAGTAACGACGGATCTAGAAATTCGACAAGCTGCACTTGATTTTGCTCTACAGCATGAAGATGAACTTTTCACAGTTCGGTTGAATCGATTAAAACCATTGTTTCAACCGTTATACGACTCGATCGCAGAAAAGCATGGCATCGTTGATATTAGAACGATTTGCCAAGCTGTAACGGGAAAGCCGTGTAGCCGAAAAGAGTTGCTATTTTATCTTAGAGCTTCTGTAGAAAATGTACGCGGAGCTATTGCGAATCAAGAAGCAATAGAACCAGAGGATAAAAAGCCTTTGGGATAACAACACTGGAAATTCTAGGTGCAGATTTTCACTGCAACTTAGCTGAAGTTCACTTAAATCAAATTGATCCGCTGGACTATGAAGCCCAAGAGCAAGCTTTTACGGCAGGTGCGCTTGCCGTTGCAGCATTGTTGAATCATCGATTCCAAGAACCGCGTTATCAATACTCGCGTGAAATTGATCCGATCGTCGGTGTCTCCTTCACCGGATTGTTTGACTTCTTCGTTCATGCGTTTGGCACTGAATGGTTGCGCTGGTGGGAAGCAGGGAGACCCGATACTCTGACCGGAATGCAGTTCAAAGAGCGTGAGAAAGAATATCTATCGCGTTGGAAAGAGATTGTGCATCGGGTTGTTGGAGAGTACTGCGATCGACACAATATCCGTCGTCCAAATCGCTGCACCACGGTTCAGCCTGCTGGAACAAAGTCACTATTAACAGGTGCAAGTTCTGGATGGCATCCTCCGAAAGCTCAACGGTTCATTCGTCGGATTACTTTCCGCAAGAATGATCCAGTTGCTCTCGCTTGCTTGGATTATGGTTACAGCATTGTTCCGTCCCAGTCTGACAAGGATGAAAACGGCAATCTGTTAAATGATCCGTTTGATCCGCGTTGTACAGAATGGCTGGTTGAAATCCCAGTTGAAGTGCCTTGGGCGAACATTCCGGGAGCCGATCAGATTGAGATCGAGAAGTTCTCTGCGCTCGCACAGATGGATTTTTATCTGCAAGTCCAGAAGTACTACACCGCGCACAATACCAGCGCAACGATCGAGCTTCGCGAAGATGAGATCGAAGCATTAGCCACTCGGATTCATCAAGCGATCGAGAACAATGAAGGCTACATCAGTGCAGCATTGTTAGCTCGATTTGATGCACCGTTCCCTAGATTGCCATTCGAGAAGATTGATAAGGCAACCTTCGATCGCTTACAAGCGGAAGTTCTGGAACGTCGATCGACGGATGACTTCTATACTGCTTTAGTTCGCCATGATGGAGGTGACTTGATTGAAGCAGGTCCAGCGGGATGTGATTCAGACAAGTGCTTGTTCTCTGATACTAAGAAAGAGTAAGTAAGAATAAAGGATTCCGATTAATGTTCGGAATCCTTTGTTTTTATCGATTGAAAACACCTTCAAATGCTGATTTGATTGAGTTTCCAGCATCACGGAATGTCTGTAAAAAAGGCTGTTGAGCATGAAGAAATACACGCGCACAGTTTCTTCCAGGCATTCCCGAAATCGAGCCACCCGGATGCGTTCCTGCACCCGTCAAATAGAGATTGTCGATCGGCGTTTTATAGTTCGCAATCTCTGGCAACGGACGGAAGAATACCATTTGTTCTAAGGTCATATCAATGTGATAGTAGTTGCCTTTGTAAGCTCCCAATCGTTCACCCAGTTCAGCAGGACTTTCGACAGCCCGTCCGATCGTCGCTGTTTTCACATTCGGAGCATAGTCTGCAAGCTTATCGATGACTCGATCGGCAACTTTATTTTTTAGTTCATCCGTCCAACCTGTACCATTCAAACCTGTTCCTTCAGCATTCTCGATTTGATACGGCGCAAAGAACTCGATCCAAACCGTGTGATGACCTTCAGGAGCCATTGACGGATCGAGCATAGTGGGCTGAACAATGTACATTGACGGATCAGCATCTGGAATTCGACCGATCGCGGGATCAGTATGAGCAATCTCAACATGCTTGACTGAATCTGCAATTAATACTGAACCAATTAAGTATTCATCTTTGTGATTATGATGGATAAACTTCAGTGGTTCAGACATTGCAAGGTCGATTTTTAGAATTGTTTCATTGTTGTTGACAATTCTTCGATCGAGTCTTTCGCGCAAATGTTCATCGGCTGAATCAACTTCGCTTGGATCAATCAACTGTAGGAACACTCGACGCGCATCAATATTAGAAATTACACCTCGTGTTGCTCGATATTCTTGCCCTGATCCCACTCGTACTCCCACTGCACGACCATCATCAATCAAAATTTGTTTTACGGTTTGCTCGGTTAGAATCTCTCCACCTAAGCTTTGAACGAGTTTCACTAATGCGGCGGTTAATGCGCCTGTGCCCCCTCTCGGACGTGCCATTCCGGGATGGTGTCGCATTGCCATCATCATCGCCCCGATCGCTAAGTTTTTCTGCGAAGGCGGCACACCCATTTCCGCTGCCAGTCGTGCTAATGGAGCTTTCACCGTTTCTGTATCAAAGTACTCGTGCAAGATATCTTCTGCACTCGATAACATTGTTCTGACGAAATCTAAAGCTTTGTTCGTCGAACCAATAACAGATAAGAAATCTTTGACCTTCTTAAAATCATAGTTCCCAGCAATATCAATGATCGACTTCGGTGGAGCATTGAACATTGGGATCATCGCATTGATAGTTCGCTGCCACAAATCGACAAACTCAGCATACTTTCTCGCATCATGTTCACTGTATTGAGCAATGCCAGCACAAGTTTTTTCAACCGATTGATGCGCCAGAAAGTAAGTCCCATCAGGATGTGGACAGAAGACAACTGGGTCACAGTAAAGGTACTCTAAGCCGTACTTTGTCAGTTCTAACTCGTCAACAACCGGGCCCAAATGAATGAACTCATGATCGATCGCACATCGATTAAACCGGAACTCTGGCAATTCTGGAATCACCGCTTCCGTCGTTGCTGCTCCACCGGGAACCGATCGCTTTTCTAGTAAAAGAACCTTGTAGCCTGCCTTCAATAGATAGGCTGCACAAGTCAAACCATTGTGACCCGCACCAATAATAATTGCATCATAAGTAGGCATTTTTATTTGCTCCTGAAAAAGAGACTTACCCGATCGTTTAGACTCTAGTACAACGTGATCGACTTCTACTATCTTAGGGTTAATCTTTTTAACATTTCCGAGGTAATTTAGTACACCTGCAAGTCAACCACGGGAAAGATGTTGATCCATGCCGTGTACGCGAAACTCAAGACTGAATGGATGCCGATCCTATAGATAAATTTTGGAGAACACAAAAATGGTAGCAACAATGGATGATACCAAGCGTCTAGCGATTGCGATGAAGCTTGCAGACATCAAAGCTGTCCAAGAACTTATTATTTCAAACGAACAAAAGTTCATTTCGGCAACCACCGACTCTGAGTTGGTGAAGCGCTTTCAAGATATGTTGAAAGATGACCAAAAGAACTTGGGCATCCTCGACACCGTGATCGTGCAGTATGGTGTGCAATCGAAGCCGAAAGACACCATCACCGAAATGGTGCAAAAGATCGAAGAAATGATGTCTGGTTCTGAGTTGACCTTGTTTGACAAGGTCTTTCAACATGAACTGCTCAAGCATCAGCAAACCATGTCGGGTATCGTCATCCATAAGGCAGCACAAAAAGTCGGTGCAGACATCGAAGCTGCGATCGCTCCTTTGAACACGGTGAACTTTGAAAACCGCGCTCACCAAGAGCAACTTAAAGGCGTAATCGAACAGCTTGGAGTTCGTGAACTTACTGGCATGGATGCTGATCAAGGTCTGTGGGCACGAGTTCAAGACGCGGTTGCAGCATTGACAGGTGTGGCAGGTAGCGTTGTGACCCAAACGACCAATAAGTCTGATATGAACATTCAAGATGTGATTCGCATGGATCACCAGAAAGTGAATGTTCTGTTTGCTGAAATCAAAGGAACGCAAGATCCAGCGAAGCGGAAAGAGTTCTTCCAGCAGTTGGATGGAGATCTTCGCGCACATGCGATCGCAGAAAATGAAGTGGCTTATCCCGCTGTTCGTGGTAAGTACCCAGAAAGCGACTTGCAAGAACTCTATGACGAGCAAAACGCTTGGTTCCCCGCGCTCGATGCGATGGAGAAAATGGATGTGATGTCTGAGCAGTTCATGTCTTCGTTGAACCGCTTAATGGACGAAATTATGGATCACGTTCGCCAAGAAGAAAGCACCTTCTTTGCAGCACTGCGCGATAACTTCAGCAGCCAACAATTGGAACAACTTGCAACCGAGTTCAAGGCGAAGAAGAGCGAAGTCCAACGCCAAGCGGCAAAGATGTAAGTTCGCAACTGACTGTCTTCTAACTCAGGGTTTGATTTAAGGGGTTGTTCGATCGGGGGGTTAAGTGATAGCCTCCCGATTTTTTTCATGATGTGAGAAGGCGGAGTGTGTTTAGAATTTTGTGTCAATGCTGTTCACTCGCTGCGATGCAGTCCGCCCGGAAATTATAGCTGTACCCATTTCAGTTAGGACACTTCTGGAAAGCCTCCCAGCCCCCAAGTTTGGGGGAGCAGGAGTCTTAAGCAAGCAGAATTGGAGGTTTGGGGGCGACTCCATAGACAACCCCAGAAGGCGGATATTCACTCCAATCCCAACTCTCGCTTAAGCAAGTTAATCGACTTACTCACAATGAAGTTTTCACAGCAAACCACTTGAGGGGGACGAATAATATCTTCGCGAGAAGCCGAAATCGTCGCTTTCACCGCCGCACAACTTACCTGATCGCTGAAAATCGTTTGCGCCGTTCTCACCATTGCATTCAACTTATATCGATCGTTCATTTGTGAGGTCATCACCAGCAAATCATCGCCCCGTAAGCTATGAATGATCACTTCTGCTACGCCAACCGTTCCCGCACTTAAGCTGACAATACCCACACAAGTTCCCTTTGGCATTGCTTTAATCAGCTTCAATTCCTGCTCAAAATCGTAGATATCAACCGGAATCACTCTGGCTGCTTTTGGAGATGCGATCGCTTCCGCTTGGGCGATGAAATATCGACTTGTGACAACAGTACTCGATCGCGTTTGATCCAAGACTTGTCCGAGTTCTTCCATCGGAACAAGCTGCATCGGAATGGCTAAAGCACGCTCTAATTCGCGCAGAAGAACTTCACCGTTCGCAATGTCGTGCGCGGGAGCCGTTACAAGAACTGAAGCACTACAACGCAAACGCCAATCGACTTCAGCCAAGAATAGTTCTCGTGCTTGTCCGAGTGAACAGCCTTGTTTTACTAATTCATCTAAGCTCGATTGAATAATCTTATGCGCTTGTGGATATTGCTCTAAAAGGGGCGATTTGATATGAGCAGCGGTGGCATGACCTTGATCGCGCACGTAGATACCCGAACCCGCTTGAGCATCAACCACCCCTGCATCTTCGAGTTGACGATACACCTTACTGATCGTGTTGCGGTGTAATCCGGTTTGCATCGCCAACTGACGAGTACTCGGTAAACGGTGTCCCGGTGGAAACTGCCGAGACGCGATCGCAAATAAAATTTGATTATAGAGTTGATTTGATGCCGGGATATCGCTATCTGGCTGTATATGAAATTGCACCATACCCGCGCCTCAAGTCTCACTCAACAATGTTTAAAGTTGCACTGCAAATCCGTACATGACTGCTTGCTCAGAATTTGCCAAAGCCGTCCACTATTTTAGGTGACACACGATCGAGAAAGTTGGGTGTTTTCTCGGATTATGTTTCGATTGACTTAAGCTACTCAGTATTATCTCTGAGTTCGTTAAAAGTCTCTATTGTCCGGCTTTCAATGATTTCGCCTACCCTGATAGAAATAGTATAACCCGTAGTTTTTCGATTGCCATTTTAGGAAATCTATGGTGTTTTCCCCTGGATTTTGAATTGAAGTTTCGATAAAAATACAAAAGTTGCTTGGTAATCGATCGTGAATTCCTCCTGGATTAAACTTTCAAATGGTAATCTCCAAATTGATGCCTACTTATCGGAACCCACCGATTCCGCACAAGGCGCAATCATTGTGATTCAAGAGATTTTCGGTGTTAACTCACATATTCAATCTGTGACAGAGCGATTTGCACGAGAAGGATATTTGGCGATCGCGCCTGCAATTTTTCAGCGAACTGCTCCCGGATTCGAGGTCGGATACAGCGAGGAAGAGACGAAACTGGGTCGATCGCACAAGGATCAAACAACTGCGGATCAATTGCTGAGTGATTTGAAAACGACGATCGCATTCCTTCAAACCAAAGGATTTCAAGAAGTGGGCACGATCGGCTTTTGTTTTGGAGGTCACGTGGCGTATCTGGCGGCAACCTTGCCGGAGGTGAAGGCAACGGCTTCATTTTATGGAGCGGGAATTGTGACAATGACTCCGGGTGGTGGAGCGCCAACGATTACAAGAACGCCAGAAATTAAAGGAACGTTATACGCCTTTTTCGGCACTCAAGATCCGCTGATTCCGGTTGAACACATTGATCAAATTGAAGCGGCTTTAGAGCAGAACCACATTGATTACAAAGTGTTTCGCTATCCAGCTGGACATGGATTTTTCTGTGAACAGCGATCGGACTACAATCCTGAAGCCGCATCGGACGCTTGGGAAAAGGTTAAAGCGTTATTTTCTAGACTGAGGCACTAGAATTGAGAAGCCGCAATCGTGGCGATCGTATTTTTAGGAATCAAATTGCAATGCCAGATCGAACGACTGCTTCCTTTTCGATGGAAGATTTTGAGAAAGCCCTCGAACAGCACGATTACGAATTCCAAAAAGGGAAACTCGTAACGGGAAAAGCCTTTAGCTATGAAAGCGATGGGGCGCTAGTCGATATTGGTGGAAAATCTCCGGCGTTTCTGCCGATCGAGGAAGCCAGCGTTCGACGGGTGGCAGATGTTTCAGCCGTTCTTCCCTTGGATGAAGAGCGCGAATTTATCATTGTTCGTGAACAAGATGCAGATGGACGGGTGACAATTTCACTGCGTCAGCTTGAATTGCGGAAAGTTTGGGAACGGTTAGCTGATTCGCAGGCAACGAATCAAAGTTTGCAAGTGCGCGTCACAGGTTCCAATAAAGGGGGCGTGACGGTTGATGCTTTGGGGTTACGTGGATTTATTCCGCGATCGCATTTAGTCGAACGGGAAGATCTCGATGCCTTGAAAGGTCAGACGCTTTCTGCCACGATCTTGGAATTGGATCGCGATCGTAATAAAATCGTGCTTTCAAATCGTCTCGCTGCTAGAGCGGCTAATTTCAGTCAATTAGAAGTGGGTCAACTGGTTGAAGCAACGATTACCAGCTTGAAACCATTTGGAGCGTTTGCTGAGTTTGATGGCACAACCGGATTGTTGCACATCAATCAGATCAGCAAGAACTATATCGAGTCGCTGTCTTCATTGTTCAAAGTGGGACAAGTGATTAAGGCGATGATTGTTGATTTGGATGAAGGGCGGGGACGGATTTCGCTCTCGACTAGAGTACTGGAGAACTATCCTGGAGAAGCGATCGAGGATTTTGCCAAGGTGATGGAAGAGGCGGAATCGCGACAAGAACGGGCAAGGAAGAATCTCTTGGGTTGAGGTCGAACTAGACCGCTTGCGTGAATCCGAAATGCCCATCGAATTCCATTCGTCAACGCATCCAGAAGTCTACTGATTGAGCAAAGGGCTGACGCGATCGACATTGCTCAATCAGAACTCTTTCTTCAACTGAAAGAAACTATAGCCCGAAGGATAGTCATCCACTTGGGCAAACATTTCATAGCCTAATTTCTCGTAGAACCCTTTTGCCTGAAAGCTAAACGTATCCAAAATCGCTTCAGTACAACCACGCCGTTTTGCTTCCTGCTCTGCCAGCATCATCAATCGTTTCCCAAATCCCTGATGCCGCAACGATTCCTCGACCCAAAGTGTTTCAATCAATAGCCAGTTCCAGCGAGTTAATCCTACTAACCCCGCTCTAATCTTTTGTCGATCGTCCAGCAAAAAAATCTCTAACGGCGTTCCTCGCAATGCACCCTGCTCAAAAAAGCCATCTCGCACCGTACTTTCTGTGTTGTACTGGCGCAACTTCGATCGAACATAGCTGCGATAAGATGGATGCTCCTGAGCAAACACCGCAAAATGATAGCTTTCGCTATGTTCAACTAACAAGGCTGGAAGTTTGTGCCGAATGGCTTGATCGAATGCCTGCACCTGAGCTTCAATTCCGGTAATTGCAGTTCCGACAACCACTGCATAAGCGCCTAAATCTAAGGCTTGTCTTGCCATTTCAGGAGTGGCAATTCCACCTTCACAGATTACAGGAGTCTCAATCTTTTCAGTAATTTGACTCACTAGATTGAAGGCTGGCGGCTGGAGTTTCTCAGTTTCTTGGGTGTAGCCGTAGAGAGTGGTAGCGATCAAATCGGCTCCCGCTTTAGAAGCGGCGATCGCAGACTCTAAACTATCGACATCAGCCACAACAGGCGTTTTGAGTTCCTTGTGAATGCGATCGATGAGCAATGCAACTGATTCAGGACGATCGCGCAGGGTAGCATCGATCGCGATCAAGTTCGCTCCTGCTTTTGAAATCGCAGCAGCATGTTCAAATGTGGGTGTGATGTAGACTTCAGAATCAAGAAGGCATTGTTTCCAGAGTCCGAGAATCGGAGCGGTTGTGCGTTGACGGACAGCGGTGATGTGTTCAGGACTATCAATTCGGACAGCAACAGCGTTTTGGTTAATCGCAGCTTCAGCGATCGCGGCAATAATCAATGGGTGATGAAGGGGGGATTTGG
>JADEXW010000798.1 GCA_015206935.1 Pseudanabaenaceae cyanobacterium LEGE 13415
GTTATAGTCTTGATATTATTCCTGAACAGTGGCGATTGTTGTATTCGCTGAATCCGATGGTTGGTGTGATCGATGGATTTCGCTGGGCAATTCTTAACGGTAATCAATCGCTGTATCTTCCTGGATTCGGTTTAGCATTGATTGTAATATTACTCTTTGTGTGGACTGGAGTATATTATTTTCGTAGCGTTGAACGCACGTTTGCCGACATTATCTAGGTGTGATCGATGCCAATGCTGCGGGTTGAAAATCTGGGAAAGCGCTACCAAGTCTCGCGGCTGCCACATCGGAATACGATGACGCTGAGAGATACGATCGTGGATACTGCGAAGTCGATCATTAAACGCAAATCGAAAATGCGATCGGAAGAGTTTTGGGCGTTGAATGGCGTATCTTTTACGATCAGGCAAGGCGAACGAGTCGGAATTATTGGACGCAATGGAGCCGGAAAATCGACTTTACTTAAGATTTTGAGTCGGATTACTGAACCGACACGCGGTAGAGTCGAACTTTGGGGAAGAGTCGCGAGTTTGCTCGAAGTGGGAACGGGGTTTCATCCTGAGCTGACAGGACGCGAAAATATCTATCTCAATGGCGCGATTTTGGGAATGAGTCGATCGGAGATTGCGCGGAAGTTTGATGAGATTGTTGAGTTTGCTGAAGTGGAACGATTTCTGGATACGCCCGTAAAGCGGTATTCGTCGGGGATGTATGTTCGATTAGCATTTGCAGTCGCAGCACATCTAGAACCAGAGATTTTGATTGTGGATGAAGTTTTAGCAGTGGGTGATGTGCAGTTTCAAAAGAAATGTTTGAACAAAATGGAGGACGTTGGGAAAGAAGGGCGGACGGTTTTGTTTGTGAGTCACAACATGGAGACGATTCGTACATTATGCGATCGAGGAATTGTTCTAGAGTCCGGTTGCGTTGTATTTGATGGAGAAGTGCAGCCAGCGATTGAGGCTTATTCAGCGAATTCTTATCAATTGATAAGTCAGATACCACTGATTGAACGACGCGATCGAACGGGATCTGGAAGAGTAAAAGTTTCAAGTTTTCGAGTCTTGGATACAGCAGGAAGAGAAGCTGAAACGCTGAAATCGGGTCTCGATTATGATTTTGAATTTGGCTATGTGAATGATTCAGGAAAATCGTTAGATAATGTGATCGTGAGTTTTGCAGTTTTAGATGATCAAGGGCAGACAATTTTATTATTAAGGACGAACTTTACTGATAGTAATGTTGTGCTAAGTTCGGATTCGGGATTTGTTCGATGTCGGCTCAATAATCTGCCTTTAGCTAATGGAACCTATCGCATTCCAATTTATTTTGCTTATCGAGAATCTGAGGTACTCGATTACATTCAAGATGCAGTCTCGATCGTGGTTGAAGGAGGCGACTTTTTTGGGACTGGACAAATTGGATTACCAAAGAAATGTAAGATTTTGACCAAAGCCGAGTGGCGGAGTTTGTAGCGATGGGAATTCGTCAGATTCTAAGAGAAAAATGTCCTTGGAAAATTGTGCGATCGCCATTTTTAAGATATTTTGTTTTCCAAGATCCAATTGATTGCGTCTTCTACACTTATTCGCTCAAGAACCGTCCATTTTTTGTTCAGGTTGGCTCGAACGACGGAGTAAATGGCGATCCGATCTACGAATATATTTTCAAATGGAACTGGACTGGGCTAAAGGTCGAACCAGTTCATTATGTATTTAAGAGATTGAAGCAGAACTTTCGCGATTTTTCAAAAATTTTGCTAGAGAACAGTGCGATCGCGAAAGAAAATAGCGCACAGAAATTCTACTATTTGAAGCAAGATGAAAACGCGCCCGAATGGTACAGTCAGCTTGGCTCATTTTCACTAGAAACAATCCTAAAACACGAGCAATGGATTCCAGATTTACAAGAGAGATTGATTGCAACTGAAGTTGCTTGTCTGACATTTGAACAGCTTTGTTTCAAACATAATATTACTAATATTGATGTGATTCATATTGATACAGAAGGATATGATTTTGAGATTATTAAACTGATTGATTTTGAGAGGTTTAATCCAGCGATCGTACTGTATGAACATAAACATCTTAGTGAATCAGATCAGATTGCTTGTCGTCAGTATCTCGCGAGTTTCGGTTATCAATTTATTTCAACTGCGCGAGACACATTAGCAGTGTTAGATAACCGTCAAATTCGTAGAGCTTGGAAGATTGTGGCAGGTCTAAAATGAGTCAGGCAATTCGGGTTTTCATCGGTTCAGGAG
>JADEXW010000799.1 GCA_015206935.1 Pseudanabaenaceae cyanobacterium LEGE 13415
TTGAAAATTATGAGTCTCAGCATCGAACAGATCACTCAACAGCTAGAAAGTCAGAACAGCCGCGATCGAATGATTGCCTTAGCGAATTTGCGGGAGGTTCCGGCTGAAGAAGCTGTGCCACTCATCAAAAAGGTACTGAATGACGAAAGTTTGCAGATTCGATCGATGGCAGTGTTCGCGCTGGGAATTAAGCAAACCGATGAATGCTTTCCGATTCTGCTCAACATTCTCGAAACTGAGAAAGATTATGGAATTCGAGCGGATGCCGCAGGTGCATTAGGCTATCTCGAAGACTTGAGAGCATTTGAGCCATTAGTTAGAACATTTTATGAAGACACAGACTGGCTGGTGCGATTTAGTGCAGCAGTCGCTTTAGGGAATTTGAAAGATCCGAGAGCAAAGGAAGTTTTGTTGCAAGCATTGGACAGTGAAGAAGTCGTCGTGCAGCAAGCCGCGATCGCAGCATTAGGAGAAATTAAAGCGATCGACGCGGTAAACGCAATTCTGCGGTTTGCTCAGTCTGAAGATTGGCTCGTTCGACAACGACTCGCAGAAGCATTAGGCAATTTGCCAAGTGAAAAAAGTATCTCAGCCCTGCGCTATCTGGAAAAAGACAATAATGTAAACGTGGCAGAATCCGCACGCATTTCTCTAGAGCGAATTGGCGACGAAATTTAACCGGATCAGGTGGAGTTAGCGCGAAAAAGATTGACAAGCCTCCCTCTAATTGTGTAATTTGCAGGACTTAGAGATGGCTAATCGATCGAGTACATATTCAGTGACCCTAACCCCACCTTCACCATGAAATTGTCGCCTTGGAATCGTCTCCTGAGCTTCTCAAAGCGGGTTGCTCCTCGATCGCACTGGAAACGTTTTGCGCTAGGTCTCTTGTCTTTTGCGGCGACTGTCTCGATCGCGGCTTGCTCTGGTCTGAATACGACCCAGATGACAACACTCACGCCGCCGCTGTTAAATGTCACCGAGAAGCCGCCCACGCTGCAATCAAGTTTGAATGTTGCGATCGCGCCTGTTTGCTCCCAAGGAACTCAGATTGGATATCAAGCGGCAACTTCTGTTCCGACCGATTTCAAGCCTGTGACGTTTAGTGCTGAATCGAAACGGTTCGCGGAAGCTTGGAAAACTGAATTTGCCGAGGTTCCCTCTCCACAGATCAATCCTCGTGCGCGACTGGCGAAAGTTCCGATCATGATGTATCACGACATCATTGCTGAGAAAGAAGTTTTCTTTGATGTCACGCCTGAAGAACTCGAAGCGCATTTTCAACTGATTCAGAAAAATGGGCTGACTCCGATTAGTTTGGATCAGTTAGTGGAACATCTGAAAACCGGAATCCCATTGCCCCCGAAACCGATCGTTCTAACATTCGATGATGGTTATTTAGGACATTACAAGTTCGTCTATCCGCTGATGAAAAAGTACCGCTACCCGGCGGCATTCTCGATTTATCCTGCCAAGATTGACAAGCCCAGAGGTCGTCCGGGAATGACTTGGGCACAGGTTAAAGAGATGGCGGCAGATCCATTAGTCACGATCGCTTCTCATAGTGTGAATCATCCCGCTGATTTGCGCGAGATTAAGGACGATGCCAAGTTAGCCTTCGAGATGACCGAATCGAAGCGATCGCTAGAAGCAAATTTAGGTATCCCAATCAAGTATTTTGTTTATCCTGAAGGCAAAAATGATGAGCGGGTTCAGCAAGCCACGATCGCGGCTGGATATCAAGCGGCTTGGACAATGAGCGATGAAGCGAATCTCTTCGCCGCAGAATCTGAGAACTTATTCAACATTTCAAGAATTGGACAATCGCAAATTGAGACAGTGCTAGAAGTTGCAAGCGGGGGTCCACCGGTTGCTTTTATTCAAGATGGGTTGAACTTCAGTGCGCCTGTCGATCTGATTAAAACCACGATCGATAAAGTGCCATTGATCATGGCAGCAGGCGGAAAGCCAACCACAATTCATGCAAAGAGCCGCTTCCAAGTGAAGGAAATTATGGAAGGAACACCTGCGCTCGCAGGAGTCGATGGTGGATTCTTCTCGCTCGAAGCGCTCGACTCGAATAAGATGATTGGTCCGGTGATGAGCGGGTATGCGGGAACCTTTGCGGCGGCTCCTCAAGGCACATTGTCAAAACTCGAAGGGCGACCTTTGGTATTAATTAGCGATCGCACGGTTAAATTCGTTCCATTCGATCCGCTGAAACACAACACCCGCGAAGGCATCACCGCAGAAATGAGCGA
>JADEXW010000800.1 GCA_015206935.1 Pseudanabaenaceae cyanobacterium LEGE 13415
CCTACAACTGTTCATAACCTTGCCGAGTTTGCGGGAATTTTGAGCGATTCAGAGGCAGAAGAACTACAGAGAACGATCACGACTGAATGTCGGCAGGTTGATTTGGATGAGTGGTAAGATTGCACTAGATACTTCGGTTGCAATTCGCTTTCTAAATGGAGATGCAGCGGTTACTTCGAGAGTGTTGGCGCTTCCAGAGGTCGTGCTGCCAACTATTGTTGTTGGCGAATTGTTGTTTGGTGCTGAAAACTCTTCGCGACCCTTACAAAACTTACCTCGTTATTTAAGCTTCATCTCAGCTTGTGTCGCTACTTTGATTGGAAGAGAAACGGCAACGTTTTACGCTCAAACCCGACTCGCGTTGAAACGTAAAGGACGACCGATTCCCATGAACGATGTTTGGATCGCTGCTCAGTGTCTAGAGAATGAATGGGTGCTAGTCACGGATGACACAGACTTTGGCTACGTAGATAATCTACAGGTAGAACATTGGTAGTTGCAAAAAAAATCGCCTGTCGAATTGCTCAAACCAGGCGATTACCATGACGTTTGACCTTGAAAGACACAAAAGCATCAAAGCTTCTGCGGTTGCAAAATGCAACGGGGTTTAGGCGGCGACCAATGCAGCTAACTTACTCAGAATTGCATCGGTGTTCTTCTTCGCATCGCCAAAAAGCATATAGGTGTTTTCCTTGTAGAACAATGGATTTTCAACTCCTGCATATCCACTACCCAGACTCCGTTTCAGCACGATCGCGCTTTTCGCTTTCCAAACTTCCAGCACTGGCATTCCTGCGATCGAACATTCTGGATCTTCAACTGCACTCGGATTTACCGTATCATTTGCACCAATCACTAACACAACATCCGTTTCAGGGAAGTCATCATTGATCTCATCCATTTCCAAAACAATGTCATAAGGCACTTTTGCTTCAGCCAGTAGGACATTCATGTGTCCCGGAAGCCTTCCTGCGACTGGGTGAATTCCAAATCGAACATTCACACCCCGACTTCTCAGAACTTTAGTAATTTCAGAGATCGGGTGTTGTGCTTGTGCAACTGCCATTCCATACCCTGGAACAATGATCACACTGTTTGCGTTTTCTAATTGCTCGATCGTTTCTTCGACAGAGATCGACTTTGCTTCACCTGTGATTGCTTTCGATTTAGAACTATTCCCTGTTCCAAAGCCTCCCAGAATGACACTAATAAACGATCGATTCATTGCCTTGCACATGATGTAGCTTAGAATCGCACCACTACTACCGACTAACGCCCCTGTAATGATCAGCAAATCATTCGAGAGCATAAATCCTGCGGCTGCGGCTGCCCATCCTGAATAGCTATTCAACATGGAAATCACGACAGGCATATCTGCGCCCCCGATCGCCATGACAAGATGCACACCCAGAACGCCCGCTAATCCACTCATGATCAGCAGTGCAGACATGGATTCATGGTTCAAAAACTGCGCTCCCAATGCAACACAAGCAACTAACAATCCAATGTTTAGAAAGTGTCGTCCAGGAATCATCAGAGGCTTGCTGCTAACTAATCCTCGCAGCTTCCCAAAAGCCACGATCGAGCCTGTAAACGTGACTGCACCAATAAACACTCCGACAAAGATTTCAACCTGATGAATGGTCGCTTCTGCTCCGATCAACGTTTGTGGCTGTAAATGATTTGCGATACCCACTAACACTGCTGCCATTCCCACAAAACTATGCAGCATCGCGACCAGTTCTGGCATCTCAGTCATTGCAACTCGACCTGCCAAAATTGCACCAATAATTGCTCCTGGCAAAATTACAGTTGCAAGAATTCCATACCCTGTCACATCACTGCGAAGAACGGTTGCGAGAAATGCGATCGACATTCCAGCAATTCCGTACCAATTTCCTTTCTGTGCGGTTTCCTGATTCGATAATCCACTCAAACTCAAAATAAACAAGGCACTCGCGGCAATGTAAGCCACATTAGAAAGACTGTCAAACATTGCACACCTCTATTGTTTTTGGAACATTTTGAGCATTCGTTGAGTGACGAGGAAGCCACCTGCGATATTGATCGTGCCGATCAGAATTGCGATCGCACCTAAAATCGTTGTTGTAGAAGTTGGAGCGCCCGAAATCTGAAGCATTCCACCTAAGATAATGATGCCGCTAATCGCATTAGTCACACTCATCAAAGGCGTATGTAGCGCAGGCTTCACATTCCAGATCACTTGCCATCCCACAAAGCAAGCAAGTACAAATAC
>JADEXW010000180.1 GCA_015206935.1 Pseudanabaenaceae cyanobacterium LEGE 13415
GTATTAAGTGCTGCATCACCTCTTTTACTGGTCGCTTCAAGATTCTCTTACTGAAATAAATCCAATGGTTGTCAAAAGGTCTATAGAAATAGTGTTGGAGTAAAGCGGAATCATACCCTTCCGCAACAGCAGTTCTACGCTCTTCTTCAAATGTCCATCCTGCTTTGTCCGTCAAACCAAATTTCATTCTTATTTCTTCATTGCTGATTTGAGCAGAATAAAAATCCTTCAATCTTGATACCAGTGATGTCTTCTCTACAGAAATTGCAAAATCATCATGACCTGACTGGATACCATTTTTGTAAAGCGCAAAAATATCAGCAACAGATACTAAGTTTTGATATTCATCGTTCAAGCTGAAGTCTTTAGGGGCGAAAAAGTAATTTGGAGAAAATGGTTGTATTTCTTGCCATTCTATAGATTCAATTGTAGCGCTGGTCAGAAAGTCATACTTATCTTTGCGCTTTCCCCATAAATCGTAATAATAAACTTTTGTGCCTTCAGATTCTGATATGGAGGGATTGTTTTTGACTAAGATCAGAATAGAAACACCCTCTTTGATATCAAAAACATTTCCATCGAAGCTACCATCAGGACAATTCTGCTCTGCTTTTCCGTGCAGATCCATAATGTAGACTTGATCAAATGTCTTTAAAAGTTCTTCTCTAGCTCCACGATGAATCAACCCATTTAGATAGGAGTTTGCAGTAATATATCCAACCACTCCATATCCTGTTTGTTCAATACGATGATGAGCAAAACAGATAAATTTCACATAGTCATTATCTAAGGGAGAAATGTTTCTCTCGCCTTCCTTCCGAACTCTTCCTTTGTAGCGCTCTAAAAGTTCACCAATGTAAGTTAATTCTGTAATTGTTTGAGGCTTTTTTGTTGTTTTTATGATTTTATCCCAGACTTCTCCTGTGTATTTGATATCAGCTAAATACTTCTCATTAGCCTTTGCAACTCTTTCCCGTTTGCTCGCATTTTGAGAACTCACCGAATAGGGTGGATTACCTAAAATAATCATGATTGGTGCATCTCTTTTAATTTCAGCAGCATCATTTGCCTCTTTTGCAATGACTGAACCAAATAAAACTTCTGCTTGTTTAATAGCCTGGTCGAGCGTATTAGTTAAATAAACTCCAAGACGTTGCTTACCCTGAAATTGATAGCCTAACTCTTGCAGTTCTAGCCCTAATTTCAGATGCGCGATCGCATAAGGAGCCATCAACAATTCAAACCCAAACAACCGATTGAGCAAATTCTCTTTCACATAGCTATCCCACTGATTCGCCATGCCAATCTCTTCTAGATTGCGATAAATCTGCTTCACCACTTCATACAAAAATGTCCCCGTTCCCGTTGCTGGATCAAGAATCTGCACTCGTGGCTTCTGCGTTACCGGATCTTTCGTGTTATCTGCTAAACCCAACGGCAAATCAAAGCGATCCTTCAAAATCGCATCAATCGATCGCACAATAAACGACACCACAGGCTCCGGAGTGTAATACACACCTCGACTCTTTCTCAAAGCCGAATTGTACGCCGCCAAAAACGTTTCGTAAAAATGCACCACCGGATCTTCTTGCCGAGTCCGCCGCCCAAAATTCTCCAAAATACTGCCCATGTCCACCTGAGACAGCACTTGCACCAAATCATCGATCGCCCAATCAATTTGGCTGATCACATCAGTTTCAACGATCGTATTAAACAATCGCTTCAAAAACGGATTGGTTGCCGGAATATACGTCCCTGCGGTGCGTCGAGTAAATGAGTCTCCACCCGGATTTTGAGCATGACCCACTCTTGCTGCAAACAGACCATAAGAAATCGTCTGAGCATACATATCTGCAAAATCAGAATCATTCAAATCTGGCAGCAAGACCTCGCTAAATCCCTGCTTCAATTGATGCAACTCTCCCTGAGCTTCCTCGCTCTCAAGTGCCGTCGCCGTTGCCAATCGAATCGCCTTAGTCAATCTCGCCATCTGAGTCGCCAATTCCTCAGGGCTATTGATAATCTCGCCCGTATAGTTGAGAAACTGATCCAGCAGAGCAGCAATTTTGTCTGTTCCTCTCGCCTGTAATTTGTTGCCTGTTCGATCGACAAATATTTCTTTCTGCCGCCGCTTCCCGTTCACATACCAACGAAATTCCAGATAATTCGTCAATACCAGATTCGGAAATGCCTCTAGATAGCGCTTTAGCTGCTCCGTCTTCTCAATTTGATCTAGATCAGTTCCAACATCTTTCGCTTCCACATAGCCGATCAGCAATTCCCGTCGCTTCACTGTGAAATCAGGAATACCCGCTTTGTTGCCCTTCTCTTCAATCACCGCATCGATCGATTGGTCTGAATCATCCAGCAACTCTTTCAGCGCTGGGTAATGACTGCGTTCGCTGCCTTTCTGCAAGTTTTTCTGAATCGACTTGAGGTAAGCATCAAAAGAGAAAGACAGCATTAAATCAGTCTCCGATCGAGTTTGGTCTTTTAATCAAAACTCAGTATCATATCTTTTTCAAAATTTGGCGCAACAACTTAATTTCCGATCGCTCTAAAACTGAGCGCTAAACCCATTCAACCTAAATTCTGTAGAATTGTAGAATCGCTTGTTTCAACATTCCAATGACTTTGCAAGAGCTACAAACTCAGCTTCATGCGTTAACGCCGATCGAAAGAGCCAACGCGCTTCAAATCTTGACTCAGGGGTTGAGTAGTCACTCTCAAGGCATTGTTAAGCGGTTAGATGTTATGGGTGGAGATGCTTGCATTGCCAATACCCGTCTTCCGGTCTGGCTGTTTGTCAGTTTACGCACTCAAGGTGCGACCGATGCAGATTTACTAAAAGCCTACTCCCATCTGACTGCCGCTGATCTTGTGAATGTTTGGGCTTATGCAGATGCACACCCGGAAGAAATTGCGATCGCCCTACAAGAACAAGAGAACGCAATGCAGGAAGACGGCTAACAGTGGCGAGACTTTACGCGGATGAACAGTTCCCGCGACCGATCGTAGAACACCTTCGGAATCTGGGACACGACGTTTTAACAGTCCAGGAAGCGGGGTACGCAGGAGCCTCTGATTCAGAAGTTTTTGAGTTCGCGATCGCTGACGATCGTGCGGTTCTCACTTAGAATCGGCGCGATTTTGTCAAGTTGCACCGTACCCAGTCTGCTCATGCGGGAATGATTATCTGCTCTGAGGATCAGAACTTTATCAGGTTGGCAGAGCGAATCCATGATGCAATTTCTAATCGAGATGCTTTAAGAGGCAAAGTAATGCGACCTTCCCAATCCTAAGCAAGCTTTGGAGGTATGAATCGAATCATTCGCATGGGCATTGAGAGACCCGTCATAGTACAGTTAATGTCACCTGTCCAATTCTAGAGGTTTCGAGCATCGCTTATGCGTGCAGTTCTGTGTGGCTACTATGGCATGGGAAATGGCGGTGATGAGGCGTTATTAGCTTCATTGCTGCAAATGTTGCCGAATCACGTTGAGCCGATCGTATTATCGGGTGATCCCGTCCAAACTCGCGATCGCTATCACGTCGAGGTGTGCGACCGTAAATCTCTGCCTGCGGTACTGAATGCACTCCGAACTTCCGATGCCTTTATCTGGGGCGGCGGGAGTTTGATGCAGGATTCCACCAGCGCAATGAATCCCATCTATTACGGTGGCTTAATGCGATTGGCTCAGATAATGGGACTGAAAACGATCGCTTGGGCACAGGGAATCGGGCCCTTAAAGCGATCGTGGGTGAAATCTTTCACGCGATCGACGTTTAAACATTGCACGCAAGTCAGTGTTCGCGATCGAGCTTCGGCTGCATTGCTCCATGATTGGCAAATCTCATTCACACTCGCACCTGATCCGGTTTGGGCAATGGAATCCGCTCCGGTTGAAGGATTATGGAACTTACCTGCGCCGAGAGTTGCTGTGAATTTGCGATCGCATCGTTACTTAACTCCGGAGCGCTTAGAAACTTTTACTCGTGCCTTAGTTAACTTTCAGAAAGCGACTCAGACTTGCATTCTATTGCTTCCGTTTCAAGCGAGTCAGGATTTTGCGATCGCGCAATCGCTTCATGAACAATTGCCCGAAACCAGTCACATTCTGCAAATCAAACAACCGCAGGAATTGAAAGGTGTGTTTCGAGGTGTAGAAATGACGATCGCCATGAGACTTCATGGATTAATCATGGCAGCCGCAGAAGGGTGTCGTTGTTTTGGATTGAGCTATGACCCGAAAGTGACTCAACTCATGCGCGACACAGAGATGGCGGGGGGTGCGCTCCCGGACTTGCCCACCGATGCGAATGAGTTGAGTCGAATGTGGATCGATTTGTATGCGAATGGAGATGCACTTTCTGATGATCAAATTCATTCATTAATCGATCGTGCTTTATTCCATCAAGTGGTTTTAGAACAAGCGCTAGAAAGCACTCACCGTTAAACTTCCAGGTTGCGATAAATCACCGTGAAGTTTCACCCCTCGATCGTTTGCCGCCAAGTGACGCACAAGCTTGTAAATCGATTCCACTTCATCCGGTTTTCCAACATTGATTGCAAGTGTTTGTAAAGGAATTGGCGTTTTCTCTTGCTGCAACACTTCCATCACTTTGCGCTGAAGGTCGAGAACTGCCGCTGCTGCTTTTTTACCTGCTTCTACACCGGGTTGGTGATAGGCATTGACATTGACTAAAAATCCGTAGAAACCAACCGCTCGATCGTATAGTGCAATCAAAGCGCCAACATGACGCGGCGTAACTTCGGGAATCGTCACGGTAATCGAATCTCGATCGTTCTCATACAAAGCCTTGCGAGTTCCCTGAAGTAAACCTGAGAGATAATCACCAGAAGTCACACCCGGTTCAACCTCGATCGAAGAATGATTTCGATCTTTCAGCACTTCGATAAACGTCAGGAAGAAATTCGGGACACCTTCACGCAACTGTTGCACGTAAGCGTGTTGATCGGTACTACCCTTGTTTCCATAAACTGCAATTCCCTGATGCACAATGTTACCATCGAGATCCTTTTCTTTACCAAGCGATTCCATCACCAACTGTTGCAAATAGCGACTAAACAACAGCAAGCTATCTTTGTACGGCAGAACCACCATATCTTTTTTGCCCTTACCGTCTCCAGAGAAGTACCAGCACAAAGCCAAAAGTGCCGCAGGATTCGATTTCAAGTTTGGAACTCGTGTTGCAATATCCATTTCTCTCGCACCTTCCAGCATTTCTTGGATGTGAATCCCTTGAAGTGCTGCGGGAACGAGTCCAACCGCTGACATTTCCGAAGTCCGACCTCCAACCCAGTCGTGCATCGGAAACCGAGCTAACCAACCTTGAGACTCTGCCAATCGATCGAGTTCACTACCCCGACCCGTAATGGCGATCGCATGTTGACTAAAATCCAATCCCTTTTGCTTAAACGCATTCTGAACTTCCAGCATTCCATTTCGCGGCTCTGGAGTGCTGCCCGATTTGGAAATCACAATCACCAGCGTTGTATTTAACCGATCGCCCAATTCTTCCAAACGTCGATCGATTCCTGCGGGATCAGTATTGTCGATAAAGTGAATTGCCAACGGAGCCTCTTCACCCAATGCCTCCGCGACGAATTGAGGGCCCAACGCTGATCCACCAATGCCGATCGACAAAATATCTGTAAACTTCTCAGCATTCGGGGGGTGGATCTGTCCTGAATGCACGTCACTAGAAAACGATTCAATCGCCTCGATCGTTTCAACGATATCTTTTTTCAAATCCTCATTCGGTGCAAGACCCGGATCTCTTAGCCAATAATGCCCAACCATGCGATTTTCGTCAGGGTTCGCGATCTCACCTGCTTCGAGGTCTTTCATCTGGACAAAGGCTTGCTCGAATTTGGGCAACATCGATTCGACAAAGCGATCGTCAAATCGCATCCGACTGACATCAAGATACAGCGATAAGCCCTCGTGATAATACAGCCAGTCTTGATACCGTTGCCAAAGTGCAGAAGCTGTCATACCGTCGTCCCTCTTAGTAGCTCTGTTGCTAGTTTATAAGCCGTTGGGGAGTCAGGAATAGAGAGAAGGGAAGATTTAAGAAATCCAAGCTAGAAAAATTAAATCGTTGGCTCTGGCAGAATCCGCAGAAATTTAATAATTTGCCCAGTGACTTCGATCGCAATAATGTAATGCTCGATCGTAAATCGATACAAAATCTCACTATTTTCTAATGGTTGAAATTCTGGCAAATCCTGAAGCTGATTCGTTCTAAAAAAATCTTCAAACACAAATTGGTGCATCTTTTGGAATGCAGCCGCTTCTAGACTTTTGAGGTCAATTAAAAAAGCTCGATCGTATCGAACTTCCAAGCGAGCCGGAAGAATCATCCCGCCCACAGACAGCGTTTTATGGGTTCTCATAAGGTGCGGGGGGCAGGTTGTAAAAGGGGCAAAAGTTGAATCGCTTCTTCGCGTGTGAGCGTGTCACCCGGTTTGTGAGCGCGGCGGGCATCCTCGATCGCTCTTAACATATAGAAATCAAAATAAGCCGTCTCCAACACATCCCAGAACCTTTCGAGTTCTGCATCAGACAGCCGATCGATGAGATGATGGGCACGACTACGATAGAGATTCATAACAGGAGGCAAGGTTTTGTCTTCTTGAGAATGCCCACGGCTTCGGTAGGAATTGCCACAGAACGCAGTCCCGCTTACGATACGATTTCATTACCACAGCGCAAATCTGCATCCCTATATGTTGGATTATCTCTTCTCATTCGATCCAGGGCTAATTGGCTACCTTGTGTTTCTGATTGTGTCTGTTGCAATTTACGGAATTTTTAGTCTGGGGCTAAATCTGCAATGGGGCTACACCGGATTAATCAATTTCGGTCACGTTGCCTTTATGACCGTTGGCGCTTACACCACTTCGCTATTAACACTTTCAGGCACTCCAATTTTGATTGCGGTATTGATTGGAGCATTTCTAGCTGCATTCCTAGGGCTACTAATGGGATTTTCAACATTACGATTGCGTGAGGATTATTTATCGATCGTGACGATCGGCGTTTCCGAATTAGTCCGTCTCTTTGCACTCAATGAAGACTGGCTAACCAAAGGGGCATTCGGCGTTCAAGATTTCCCGATTCCTCTATCGCAATTTCGTCCAACCGTTGGCACAAGAATTGGCATGATTGCGATCGTGGCTCCGATCTTTGGTTTTATTATCTGGAAGCTCGCGCAGCAAATGATCCAACGATTCAGAAAGCGCCAAACCGTTAGAGCAATTTTTTCTGGGGTCTTAATTCTGTTAACCGTTCGATTACTCACGGTGACTGCGATCGCGCTTTACGACTATTCGAGCAATCAAGCCCGAAATGGATTATTGTTCTTATCTTTAATCACCGTTGCGATCATCTACTGGGCATTAGAAAGAGTAGTTCATTCGCCTTGGGGTCGCGTTCTCAAAGCAATTCGAGAAGATGAACAGGTAGCAAAAGCACTGGGTAAAAATGTCTTTCTCTACAAATTGCAATCGTTAATGTTAGGTGGATTCATTGCGGGAATTGCAGGCGCGTTCTTTGCATGGCAACTGAGTACCGTCTATCCAACCAACTTTGAACCGATCGTCACTTTCCAAGCTTGGATCATCGTGATTCTCGGTGGTGCAGGAAACAATGCAGGAACGCTACTAGGTGCAGGAATTTACTGGGCTTACACCGCATTCACGCGCGATTTAGAACGCATTTTGCCACTAGGAGCCGATCAAATCGGTGCAATGCGAATCATGCTGATTGGTTTAATTTTGATGGTGCTGATGTTATTCAGACCGCAAGGCATTTTAGGCAATAAAGACGAATTGACCCTAGGAAAATAACGATGCAGACTTCAGCAGTTCTTTCAGCCCGTGGCTTAGTCAAAACCTTCGGCGGCATCAAAGCCGTAAATGAAGCCTCGATCGAGGTTGCTCCCGGTAGCATCACAGGCTTAATCGGCCCCAATGGAGCCGGAAAAACCACAGTATTCAACTTACTTTCTAACTTCATCCGTCCCGATCAAGGCAAAGTCTTTTTTGATGGTGAATCGATCGAGTCTCTCCAACCCCACGAAATCGCCCAGCGCGGCATGATCCGAACCTTCCAAGTCGCAAGAGTTCTCTCTCGCCTTTCGGTGATGGACAACATGCTACTAGCGGCTCAAAAGCAAACAGGGGAAAACTTCCTAAACACCTGGCTATTCTCGAAACGGATTCGTCAAGAAGAACGAGAAAACCGCGATCGAGCGATCGAAATCCTCCAATCTGTTGGTCTAGCTGCAAAAGCCAACGATTACGCAGGCGCTCTTTCCGGTGGACAACGCAAACTCTTAGAAATTGCTCGTGCCTTGATGACTCGTCCGAAACTGGTCTTACTCGACGAACCTGCGGCGGGTGTGAATCCAACTTTAATCAATCAAATCTGTGAATATATCCAATATTGGAACCAACAAGGACTCACCTTTCTAATCATCGAACACAACATGGATGTGATTATGTCATTATGCGATCGAGTCTGGGTTCTAGCTGAAGGCACAAATCTTGCAGATGGCAGTCCGACTGAAATTCAATCTAATCCCAAAGTGCTTGAGGCGTATCTCGGACAATAACCTAACGAGAGTCCACTGTTCTTGTCCTACGACTTCCACAATTTGGGCAATCGCTTGGGATACCAAGGAATTCACTACTTTGCGAAGAACCGATTGGGCGAGGCGACTGGAATTGAAAATCTCACCAGGCTGTTTTCCCTCAATGCTATTCAGAAAATTCAGGAACTTTCCGACCGTCGGTTCATACTCTGGCATTGAACTCTCAGCGCGATCGAGCGATCGACAGCAATAAACAAAGCGTTGGTCTCCTCGAATCTTCAAAGGAGACAACAAACACTTAGCAGGTGAAACCTATTGGGCTTGACAAGCAGAAACTCTAGCTTGATAGGTATTACCAAGAGTTCCACGAATGTTGAGATTCACTTGGTAGGGCTGACGAGTTACCTCCGGAGGTGTGCTGATTTTGAGTTGATACGGTACAAATCGTCCGAGCGCGAG
>JADEXW010000181.1 GCA_015206935.1 Pseudanabaenaceae cyanobacterium LEGE 13415
GCAGAACAGGATGTTTTTGAATCAACGCTAAAAGCTGCCGTAGATGCAGCCGTTCAAAATAATGCGATCGTGACGCTTGGAATTGCTCCGACTCATGCGGCAACTGGATACGGCTACATCGAACAAGGCGAAAAGATTGGACTGTACGATGACTATCCCGCATACAAAGTCGATCGCTTTACGGAAAAGCCCGATCGAGTCATCGCAGAACAATTTGTGAACAGTGGTCGCTTTAGCTGGAATGGCGGAATGTTCGTGTTCCAGGCAAAAGTGATGCTGAAAGAATTGCATCAACACGCACCCGAAATCATTCAACTTCTAGAAGAAAAAGGAATTGATGCGTATTCAACCGTTCCGAAGCTCAGTATTGACTATGCAGTAATGGAAAAGACCGATCGCGCGTGTGTTCTTCCGGTGCGATTTAGCTGGGATGATTTGGGCGACTGGGGCGCGATCGAACGGTTGATGAAATCCGATAGTCCGAACGTTGAACTCGGTCAGCATGTTGGACTCGATACTAATGGCGCGATCGTTTATACCTCGGATGACGACGAAGTGATCGTGACGATCGGCTTAGACGATACGGTAATTGTTCGCGATGGCAAAGTTACATTAATTGTGAAAAAGGCTCGGACACAGGACATTAAAGCAGTGTTGAAAACGATTCAAGCGCGATCAGAGTTTCAAGATTTGCTGTAGTGAATTTCAAGCTGTGAGGTGATTACTTCATTTCACAGCTTAAGTTCCTTAATGAACCAGACTAGTAATTATAAGAAAATTGTGAGGAAAGCTAAGTTTTGTCACGTTATATGTTGGCGATCGTAATTGTGTCACAATACTTCTGTCCGTTCATCGATCGAGAACGACTCTTCAATGACTCCAGATCTTGCCGACACGCTTCGTAATCTTTGCCGCGATGAAGCCGCATTTCAACAGCTTCAGCAGACTTTGGCGGGAGAAGTTCAACCTTTAGAACAGCAAATCGATCGATCAAATTTTTTACTAGAACGGCAAAAAACCCTTTCAGATGTAATTGCCCGATTAAGGCAACCGCTCGATCTAGACGAAATTTTCAAAGCAACCGCCGCTGAAGTTCGCCAACTCCTCGCCGCCGATCGGGTCGGCATGTTTCGCTTTCATCCAGAATCAGGATTCGACGATGGTGAATTTGTTTCAGAAGATGTAGACTCCGAATTTGAATCTGCGATCGCGAAAAAAGTTCATGATCATTGTTTTGGTGAACAATTCGCTGCACATTACGAACAGGGTCGAGCGCAGAATGTTGCAGATATCTACAATGCAGGCTTAAGTGACTGTCATATCCAAGTTCTCGCTCAATTCCAAGTTCGAGCTAACCTAGTCGTGCCATTGCTGCAAGGTCGTCATTTATGGGGACTGCTCTGTATTCATCAATGTCGCGCCCCTCGACACTGGCAAGACACTGAAATTGAATTTATCCAGCAAATTGCCGATCACCTTGGCGTTGCGCTACAACATGCAGAACTGTTGGCAGAATTGAGGGCGGAAATTACAGAACGTCAGCAAGCAGAGCAGCGTGCCCAAGAACTCAACCAAGGATTAGAACAAGCGATCGTCGAACTCAGAACGGTCAATCAAGAATTAGAAGCCTTTAGCTACTCGGTTTCTCATGACTTACGCACTCCTCTGCGGAGCATTGATGGATTTAGTCAAGCTTTACTAGAAGATTGTTTAGATCAATTAGATTCAACTGGGCAAGGGTACTTACAGCGGATTCGGGCTGCCGCTCAACGGATGGAGCAGTTGATTGACGATTTGCTCAATTTATCAAGAGTCACCCGAAGCGATTTGCGAATTGAGTCCGTTGACTTGAGCCGATTAGCAAGTCGAATTTGCTCTCAACTCCAGCAAGCCAATCTCGATCGACAAGTGGATATCGAAATTCAGCCGAATTTGAATGTTCAAGGTGATACTCGGCTGCTTCAAGTCGCCTTAGAAAATCTCCTCAACAATAGTTGGAAATTTACGAATCAACAGGCTGTCTCAAGAATTGAACTTGGCGTACTGCCACCGAATGCAGAAACTGACAGACGCACTTACTTTGTGCGCGACAACGGCATCGGGTTCGATATGGCTTATGTGGACAAATTATTTAAGCCATTTCAGCGCTTGCATCGTGTGCATGAATTTCCTGGAAATGGAATTGGGCTGGCGACAATTCAGCGAATTATTCATCGTCATGGAGGTCGGGTCTGGGCAGAAGCCGCCTTAGATCAAGGTGCGACTTTTTATTTCACATTGGTAGAGAGGAAGGAATGAGAGAAGGACGAGTAATTCTGCTAGTCGAAGACAATCCTGATGATGAAGCCTTAGCGATTCGGGCACTGAAACGGCATCACATTGGCAACGAGATTATCGTCGCTCATGATGGTGTTGAAGCCTTGGATTTTCTATTTGGCAGGGGCATGTATGCAGGGCGTGACATTATGATCAAGCCCTCTGTTGTTTTATTAGACCTGAAGCTGCCTCGAATTGATGGTTTGGAAGTGTTGCGGCGCTTACGAGAACATGAAGTCACTCGACTGTTGCCTGTTGTGGTGCTGACAACTTCTAGTGAAGAGCAAGACCTCCTTGATAGTTATAGCTTGGGTTGTAATAGCTACATTCGTAAACCAGTTAATTTTGTGCAATTCTCTGAGGCGATTCGCCAGTTAGGGATGTACTGGTTGCTGATGAACGAACCGCCACCTCTTTAGTGGAGTCGATCGCTGATGACAAATCATTTGCAAGTTCTGATTGTTGAAGACGTAGAAGACGATTTGTTCCTCCTTGTGCGGGAGTTAGAACGCGGAGGCTACACATTGAACTATCTGCGAGTGGAGACTCGTGAAGGAATGCAAGCTGCACTCGCTCAGACTGCTTGGGATTTGGTGATCGCAGACTATACACTTCCGATGTTTAGTGCGCCTGCCGCCTTACAACTTCTGCAACAACAGCAGCAAGATTTGCCATTTATTATTGTCTCTGGCACAATCACCGAGGAAATCGCGGTGGCTGCGATGAAAGCAGGGGCGCATGACTGTATCACAAAAGGCAGACTTGCTCGGTTAGTTCCAGCCGTCGATCGAGAATTGCGCGAAGCTGAAGAACGTCAAAAACGCCGCGAAGCAGAACAAGCGCTTAGAGAAAGTGAACGTAAGATTCGCGAACAAGCAGCATTAATTGATATTACTTCAGATGCGATCTTTGTACGGGATTTCTCGAATCGAATTCGTTTCTGGAATCAAGGAGCAGAGCGGCTTTATGGTTGGCGATCGACAGAAGTTTTAGAGGAAAATGTCTGTCAGATTTTAGGACTGAACTCGGTGGATCAAGAGAGCGAGATTGTTCAAGCGGTTCTAGAAGAGGGTGCTTGGCAGGGAGAATGTCAGCGCGTGGCTCGATCGGGTGAAACTGTGATTGTGGCAACTCGCTGTACCTTGGTTCGGAATGAAGCTGGAGAAGCTCGATCGATTCTGACCGTCGATACCGATATTACAGAAAAGAAGCGCTTAGAAACACAGTTTTTGCGTGCCCAACGGTTAGAAAGCCTGGGAACTTTAGCAAGTGGCATTTCTCATGATTTTAATAATCTACTCACTCCGATTCTAGCTATCTCACAGCTACTTCCATTGAAGATGCGAGATGCAGATGAGCAAAATCTACAGTTATTACAACTGATCGAAGATAATGCAAAACGAGGTGCAGAATTAGTCAAACAGATCGTCACGTTTGCGCGAGGAGGCGACGGCAAGCAAAGTCCGATGCAACTTCGTCATCTGATTTCAGAAGTCGTACAGGTCGTCCAGCAAACGTTTCCAAAAACGATCGAAGTTTCTCTAACCGTTCACGCAAAAGAGCTTTGGATTATTTCTGGCAATTCGACTCAGCTACACCAGATTTTGATGAATCTCTGTATCAATGCTCGTGATGCGATGCCCGAAGGCGGAAAGCTCAGTTTATCTGTTGAGAATGTTGTGCTACAGGCAAGCGATGTTCGGATGAATCCAGATGCTCGTCCGGGTGCTTTCGTCGTCACGACCGTTGCCGATACTGGGACTGGCATTCCTGCTGAATTGCTTGAGCGAATTTTCGATCCGTTCTTCACCACCAAAGAGTTTGGTAAAGGAACAGGATTGGGACTCTCGACGGCTTTGGGAATTATCAGAAACCATCAAGGATTTATCAAAGTTGAAAGTCAAGTCGGAAAAGGGACACAGTTCAAAATTTTCTTACCTGCGATCGAACAACCGATTCTTCAACCCGTCGCAGAAGCTGAACTTCCAAACGGTGACAACCAATTGATTTTAATTGTTGAAGATGAGATATCGATTCAACAGGTGACACAAACCGCGTTAGAACTGTGCAACTACAGAACAATGGTTGCAAACAATGGGCTTGAGGCAGTCTCAGTTTACAGAGATCATCACCATGACATTAGTGCCGTCTTGCTGGATATTATGATGCCTTCAATGGATGGTTTAGCGACAGTTCGGGTACTTCAGGAACTCAATCCTGAGGTAAAGATTATTGCAATGAGTGGGTTAGCAACGCATAGTAATGTCACTCAAACAACGAATCATGTTCAAGCTTTTTTATCCAAGCCTTACACCACTCAAACTTTGATCGAAACTTTACACCAGGTGCTAGAGTCGTAGGCTTTCGACCTGGTTTCTGGGCTAATCCGGGCTTCAAGCCGCCCAATTGGTGGTCGATCAACCTATCAAATGGAAAGATACGAGAAGTATACTCTGTATCACGTTCTTGGTTCGGCGCGTGGATTATCAAACGCTCATCTTTTCAAGTCATGCTATTCAAAGAATGTTTTTAAGACGGATCACTCAGGAGGAGGTGAAAGCCGTTATTGCGTATGGCTAGATCATTGCTGAATATCCAGATGCTCAACCCTTTCCGAGTTATCTTCTGTTAGATTTTGTCGGCAACAGACCGATTCATGTTGTCTTCTCTTATGATCAAGAGACTGATACCGGATATGTCGTTACCGCCTATATTCCCGATTCTGATATTTGGCAGGCTGACTTTAGAACCAGGAAATAATTTTATGCAATGCGTCATTTGCAAACACGGACAGACTCATCCCGGAACTGTAACGGTCACACTAGAGCGTGATAACTGCATCGTTATCTTGAAGGGCGTTCCCGCAGAAGTGTGTGAGAACTGTGGTGAATACTACCTCAGTGAATCAGTCACCGGAAAAGTCTTACATCGTGCAGAAGCCGCAGTCAGCAATGGAACTGAGGTTGAAATCGTTCGGTATGCGGCTTGAAATTTACATCCTGTTGGCTCAACTAAGCCCAATATATCAATGTCTTGAGAAGAACCATGCTTTGTTGTCACTGCTAACCAAAAAAGCTGAAACCAGCCGATCGTGTCAACCGATAATTGCTCAACAAAGCGACAGCAACAAGTAACAAAATATAGCGAGAGAACTCGATGAACGATCAATTCCGCTGTTAAAGCCACAATGAATTTTCTGTAATCCGTGGATAGTCCACTCCTGAACTTGCCAACTCTGAAAGCAAGCGTTTCAGGAGCCGATCGCATGAATCGATTACAGAAAAAATGCCTGATAGGATTGCTGGCTTTGCCTGTTGGAATTGGTGCGATCGCTTTCCTTTCTCTCAGAAATCCATCTCCGATCGAGTGTTCTCAAGTCGAGGCAACTTCTCCGGTTTCGACGCGGCTCCATTGCGCTCAACAACGTGCGAATCGCGATACCCCCGAAAGTTTAGCTGCTGCGATCGAGCTTCTTCAAAATGTTCCGACTGATGATCCTTACCATCAGCAAAGTACACAACTGATTCAACGCTGGTCGAATGCGCTTTTAGAAAAGGCAGAAACCGAAGTACAAGCAGGCAATTTAGACAAAGGGATTTCGATCGTGCGATCGCTGTCCCAAGAAGCCAAAGTACGGTCGTGGAAATTGCTTTGGGAGCAAGGTGAATCGCTGATGAAAACTGCGCTGACTCATGTAGAAAAACGCGAATGGCATCAAGCATTTGAAACGGCGAAACAGCTACAGAAGTTAGAAAATCAATATTGGGCGAGAGAACAATACAATTCACTAATCGAGCAAATTCAGAGCGATCGAGAGTTTCGCGATTGGAAACTCAAAAATCCAGTCGAACCGCGCAAGGCTCCCAGAACAATTGACTTAGATTTACCAAAACTGGAAAAAGTAGCTCGTCAAGGTCGATCGCTTTGGCAGGAGAATGCTCCAGTTGCTCGCCCGCTCAACGTGGTTGAATCCCCGAAACCTGAGATACAGCCCCCACCCGAAGTTCAAACCAATTCGCTTCAGCCTTCCCCAGAACCTGAACCGCCTGTGGAAGCCGCACAGCCTCAAGAGCCGTTACCTGTTGAATCTCCTGAGATTCCCGTTCCTGAACCGCGCGATCGTACGTAAACGGTCTGCGAACTCGATAGAGCTTTCGCTACGTTGCGAGCGATTCACGCTCTCCATAGGTGTAGATCTGTGTTGAAGATGTGAATGAATTGGGGGCAGGGATTCAAGAAGGCGCAACCCACCCAGGACACAGCAACGATTCACAAAAAAACGATCGCCCCCGGAAGAGCGATCGCATCTAGAGTTAGCTACAGGGAAAGTCAACTTAATCTGCTTTCACAGCCGTCCGACGACGCGCAAAGGCAAGCAAACCAACCAGACCCAAACCAGCCACCGTTGTCGGTTCAGGCACTTGTACCGCAGTCAGCGCAAAATCAGAATTGTCGGAACCAGACGGACACTTTCTGCCAGAGGAGCAAGCTTGCGTTGGGTCATCACTGCGAACTTTCAACGCAGTCAAACTAAAGCCTGTAATCTTATCATCGCCAAACGGATTCGTGATTCTGTAAGATCCGCCGCCTCGTTTGGTCGAAGGCGAAAGATTTAAGACACTTCCAAATCCGGTTGGTGATTCCCAAACCGCAGTCGTATTTCCGGTCACACGCAGTTTACCCGTTTGAATTCCGCCCGTTGCTTTGACCAGTGCCACTTCAAAGACTTTGTCGGCAAAAACACCCGGCTGATAAAGAAAGCTCAAATCAAGAGATTTCAAGGTCAGCGCCCGACCAAACCCCACGTTGAGAATCTCGTTAAAATCGATTTCACCGCCTGACGGATCAGGGTTCTCGCCGTTTCTCACACCCAAACCGAGAAACCCATTCACGTTTTTTTGAGTGATATTACGAGGGTTCGCTGGATTGCTATTATCAGTTGCACTCAACGTAAATCCATTCACTGTGCAAGTCGTCGCACCGACACAACCTGCGTTAACAGCATCTTGAGCGGTGAAGGATGCGGCATGTGCTGAAGATTCAAACGCGGCGATCGTACCCGTCGCCATTACACCTGCAAGAATAGAGAAAGAGAATTGCTTAATCATCGTTAAAAATCCAATCTGCAAAGAAGTTCTATCGGTAGAAATGCACCATTCACGATGCGTAAAACTTAGAGGAGAGCGGAGGAACTCGGTATTTCTGAGGGCGGCTTTCGGTTCCTGTCTTCGATATATACAGGTTATTACGGATACTGCGTGGATGCCTTATCCGTATCTACTTATTCACTTAAGCTTTAAGCACAACACACAGATCACGAGTTTTTTGTAAGGGTATTGGCAGCGCTAGGAATTGCGTGCTACTGAGATATCATTGTTCAATTCACTACTTCATACGCAAAATACCCATACCTCTGCTAGAGAGATACGGGTAAAAGCTAGAGAATTTGACTAATTTTTCACGCGCTACGATCGCCTATCCGGATGATTACGCAGCCAGAACTTGTTGAGCGTGTTTGGCAACTTGCTCTGTTTCGTCATGCGTGAGGGTTTCGATCGTGGCTCTTGCCTCCGGAGTGTTCAATCGTCCAAGCGCCTGTACCACTCGATCGCGCACCTGCCAATCCGGATCATTCGCAAATGGAGTCAGTATTTCTACTGCCCGAACATCGCCCAACTCTCCGAGTGATCCGATCGCAGCGGTTTTGACTAATTCGGCATCTGAGTTTAGGGCTTCTTTTAATAAATCGAACGATCGCGGATCGCCCAATTCTCCGAGTGCCGCAATCACACTGAAACTCACCAGCCATTCTGGAGTTCTACGGTAAAGCGCTTCAAGGTCATCGTAAGCCTCTGTAAGTTGTAGCGCCCCAACTGAATCTGCCGCCGCCGCTTGCACGTCCGCTTCAATATCCGCGAGCGCTACTTTCAACAAAGACAGAGCTGCCTCGCGATTTTGACTGCCGAGGGATGCCAGTTGACTCACAGCGGCATATCGCACACGGACGTTACTATCCGCAACAGGAATTTGAATCAGTTCAAACGCGATCGCAGGATCAATGTCACGCAACTGATTAATGCCACGTAAGCGATCGCCAAAATCTTCAGATTGTAATAAGGCTCGAATTGAATCCGGTGTATTCATTTGCAAATCTCTTATAAATCAAGCTTGTTCTGCTGCCATTGTGCGGATAATGTCGCCACGAGTGAGGATTCCGACCACTTGACCAGCGGAATCGACCACAGGCAAGCGGTGAACTTTGCGATCGTGCATCACTTTGGCAGCTTTGGAAAGAGGGGTATCTGGAGTGGTTGTTACCGGTGCGGGACTCATCACTTCCCCGACCGTTTGCCCTAACGCTTTGTGCAGTTCTTTCTCGTATCGTCCTGGATTTTCCAGATAGATCACACTATCGAGCAGCATGATATAAGCGGGGGGTGTGACATCAGTTTCGCGCCACATCAGATCGGTTTCGGAAATGATGCCGACCAAGCGCTGATTGGCATCAAGAACGGGTAAACCGCTGATATGACGGTCAGCCAGGATTTTGATTACATCGTTAATCGGAGTTTCAGGATGAGCCGTGATGGGATCGGGGGTCATCGCATCTGCAACAGTTTTTGCCATGAAGAAGGTTCGATCGCGTTTATCAAAGATATATAGCAATCCTAAATCAGTCGTGAAATGCAAGATTAGTCGTGCCCCCTAACCCCCAAGTTTGGGGGGACAAGACTCTTAGCCCCCAGAATTGGGGG